>JBGPOC010000053.1:0-9780 GCA_041487825.1 Candidatus Dormibacteraceae bacterium
GACCCAGCCGATGTCGGCCGCGCACCAGAAGACCGAGTCCGGCTTGATATCGAAGATGTAGTGATGCGTCGTCGACACGCCGACGAGATAGCCCCCGGTGGTGTGGATGATCCCCTTCGGCTTGGCGGTCGTCCCGCTCGTATATAGAAGGTAGAGGAGATCCTCGGAATCCATCGGCTCGCACGGGCATGAGGCAGGGTCGTCGCTGAGCCCCTTCATGACGTCCTCCGCCCAGAGGTCACGACCCGGCTTCATCGCGACTTCACCGCCCGTCCGCTTGACGACGAGGCACGTCTTCACCGTCGGCGACTGTTCCATAGCCGCATCCGCGTTGGCCTTCAGAGGCACCCGGTTGCCGCGGCGCCAGCCCTCGTCCTGGGTCAGCAGGATCTCGCACTCCATGTCGTTCATGCGGTCTGCGAGCGCCTCACCGCTGAAGCCGCCGAAAACGACAGTGAATGGCGCGCCGATTCGTGCGCACGCGAGCATCGCCAGGGGCAGCTCGGGAACCATGCCCATGTAGATCCCGACATGGCTGCTCTTCTTGACGCCGAGCTTCTTGAGACCGTTTGCGGTGCGCACCACGGCCTTCTGAAGGTCCCCGAAGGTCAGCTCGAGCCGGTCGTCCTCGGGCTCACCCTCCCAGAAGTAGGCGACCTTGTCGGCCCGGCCCGCTTCGACGTGGCGGTCGATGCAGTTGTAGCAAACGTTCAGCTTGCCGCCGAGATACCACTTCGCATACGGCGCCTTCCATTCGTACAGGCTGGTCCACGGCTTGAACCAGGAGACTCGCTTGGCCTCCTCGGTCCAGAACTCGTCGAAGCCACGCTCGTATATGTCCGGCTGGGCGTTCGCCTGCTTGCTGAACTCGAGCGACGGCTCGTAGCGCCGCTCCTCTATCTGCATCGTCTCGATGGCGTGGTCTTTGGGGGCGGTCACCCGGTAAACATCCCACCGCCGAACGGGCTGTGTCAAACGAGGCACAGATCTTTGTGCCGACCCGGGCGCCAACCTGAGGCGTTAACTTAACGAACCTTCTTGCGGCAGGCTACTCTTTCCTGCCGCACGCTTGCTGATCTGGGTGGAGAGCCCAGTTCAAGGAGAAACACCCATGCAGCCCGGCGTCGTTGCATTGAGGGGAGCCATCACAGCCGCCTGGGAGGACGACCTTCGGGCCGTCCGCCAGGACAGCTACGACACAGGCGTCGGCAAGGAGGCGCTGGCCTTCATCCAGCGCTTCTACTCGCTCGTGTCGCAGCTTCGCACGCCGATCCAGAGGGCCTGGGGCCCGGGTGGGCTCGTGCACGTGGCCGACAACTCCGACGTCGCCGGGCCAGGGCAGCGGGTGTCGCAGACCCGGGTCAAGCTCCGCAACCACGGTGACCTGGTCGCAGTGGAGGCGTCGACCTACTCAGATGGAGCTCCCAAGGCCAATCCCGCCCTCGGCCTGGACCGCGAGATCAAGGTCGCCGGCGTAGGTGGCTTTGCTTTCGTCCAGGAGCTGCATCGCACGATGGTCGCCTTCCTGGAGGTGGCCCTAGGTGTCGACCTGCAGCTGGGCGGGCCGGCCTGGCTCTATGAGCAGGTCGCCGCGAGCTACTTCGTGGCCAGCGGCAGGTGGCCGACGGTCGGAGAGCTGTACCAGCATGCGACGCGCGAGTTTGCCGTTGACGACAGCTTCGAAAAGGTGATCGGCATGATGACGCCTGATGGGGGCACGGGAGGCGACGCCGAGGGCGTGCTGAGCCTCCACCAGCTGCAGCGATGCCGTGATACGCAGGCCGACCTCGACAACTTCGTGCTGGCCGTTCATCTGGCGGTCGATGCCGACCAGGCGGTCAAAAGGGTGACCAGCGAGGACGCCGCGCGCGAGCTGAAGCTCGATTCGCAGGCGACGGCCAGGCTCGGCCGGCTGCTCAGCCTGGCGCCTGACATCTGCCGGGACGCCATTCTCGACACAGACATGTACTCGGGCTGGAGCTACCTCCCCTCGTACAACGTCCATTTCTTCCGGCGGGTGAAGACGATCGACGACTACCTCGGCGTGGTCGCCAATCTGAACCCACGGGACGACGAGGGCGATGGGCCCCTCTCCGCCAGGGGCTCCTTGAACGGCGAGGCGCCGGACTCGCTACCGGACGGGGTGGTCACGTTCCTGATGACGGACGTGGTCGAGTCGACCCCGATGTGGCTTCAGAGCCGAGCCCACATGTATGCGGCGATGAAGCGCCACGACCAGCTGCTCGCAGCGGCGATCGAAGGCAACGACGGCATCGTCCTCAAGGAGCGCGGGGAGGGGGACAGCTTCTTCGCCGTCTTTCACAGGGCCACCGACGCCGTGGCGGCTGCCGTGGCCGGTCAGAAGGCCCTGATGTCCGAACCGTGGGCCGACAAGATCCCGATCAGCGTCCGGATGGCGGTGCTCACCGGCGAGGCGGACGCCCAGGATCGGGACTACCGCGCGCCTGCCGTCAACCGGTGCGCCAAGCTCCGGCGCCGGGCGGTCGGCAACCAGATCCTGGTCTCCGAGGGGACGTACTCGATCGTGGCGGACATCCTGCGGGACGACATCCAGCTCGTCAAAGTCGGCAAACGCCGGCTGGAAGGCCACGATCGCCCCGAGGAGGTCTACGTGGTCCTTCACCCGGACTTAGACCTCGAATCGGCCGTGGCGGAGGACGACACATAACGCACGAGAGGGCGGTTTTGATCGACTGATCTGGGGCCCAATAAATTCGCGATAACGAGGATGAAAACGGTCCTCGTCGCCCTATTCTTCATGCAGCCGGTAAGAGTGCCTTCAACTCGACGAATCGGAGAAGCAAGAGAGTGTGGGTGTCGATGACGCGTCGCAGCATTAGTTTGGCATGGGCGCTCGCTGGAGCTGCCCTTATCGGCGCCGCGCTACTCCCCGCCACCACTGCATTTGCGGCGGACGTTCTCCCCGCCTCGCCAGATGCGGAAGGCACTCCGACGTTCACCACCGAGGGCGGCGTGAATGGTCTCAGGACCACGAGGACGGTCCCTTACTGGAGCTCCTCCTTCACCGACCCGACCAACCAGGTCACATATCCCTTCACGATGGTCGGCTCCGACCCGCGTTTGGGCGGGTCGACCTCGGTGCCCACCGAGATCATTCCGCTGCGGTTCAATTTTGTCGCGGGCAGCCAGGACGTTACGGCCCTCGGTGCTTCAGCGACGGCACTGTCGGTGTCCATGGATGCCACTGGCAACGCGGCCGATGTTGTCTCCTCGCCGATCTTCACGAACGCGAACTTCCCGATCTCGAGCGACGCCGGCGTGCAGTACGGCGATGCGGTCATGCGCGCCCAGTTCGGCAAGGTCGGAACAGGCTACCACGTCGTGCTCGGCCAGCCGCTCGTGATGCCCTCCGTCTCGATCGACGTGCCTGAGGGCCTCGGGGTTGCGGTGCTCAACTCGAAGAACGTGCTGGTCGGCCGCGTCGACATGCCCTGGTTTCGGACGCGCCTTCACAACCTGCTCGGGTCACTTCACATCGACCCCACCACGCTGCCGATCTTCCTGACCCAGAACGTTTACCTGTATTCGGACCGCGACTTCACCCACTGCTGCGGCATCGGCGGCCATGGCGCAGGGTCGCCGACCGGAAATGGCGGCGGCCCGGTCAACGGCAAGGGCAACCAGCCCGTGCAGACATTCGCCTGGGCCGCTTACATCACCCCCAACTCCTTCCGCAGCTCCGGGCTGTCCGACATCCACTCGCTGAGCCATGAGATCTCGGAGTGGATGGACAACCCGTTTGGGGTAAATACGGTCCAGCCGTACGTGATCCCAACCTCGCGGGTCGGAGCATGCGACTCTGCTCTCGAGACCGGCGATGCGGTGACCGGCGTGTGGTTCCCGATCCCGAATCCTTCGTCAGGTGGCTTCTGGCACCCGTCGGACGAGGTGTTCCTCAACTGGTTCGCGAGGAACGGAGAGGACCCGGCGCTCGCTCCGGCGCTCGATCCGGCGAACTTGCGCTACACGTACATGGGGTTCTTCAAGCAGCCCGCGCAGGCCTGCTAGACCCGGCCACCGTTCGGTAGGGGCCGGCGCGCCCGCGCCGGCCCTGGAACTGGCGAGAGGCCCACACTTGTGCGGTGTTCGCCAGCTTGAACTACCCACCTGACCAGGAGGCGGCTGACCGTTTCGTGGCGGAGATGCGGCACGGCACGCTGATCGCATGCGCGCCCGAGGGGCACCCGCAGGTCAGCATCCTGCCCTTCGTCAGGACCGACGACGTGATCGAGCTGCACTGTGTGCAGGCGGATCCCACCCTGGGTGCCGTGCGTGCCAACCCCCGCGTCACATTCTTCGTTTCGGATTACCTCGCCTGGTCGCCTCACCACTGGGTCGACGAGCGTGATGCGGGCCGCGCAACCCTCCACTTCCGAGCCGTCGCTTTCGAATGCGAAGCCGAACGCGTCTCGACCGAACCCGATGACGTCGCAGGCGCTCTGCAGCGGTTGCTGCGTTCGTACGAGCCGGGCGCCTCGTACGAGCCGGTCCAGGTGGGCGAGTTCTACGGTCCTCGCCTGCGAAGACTCGCCACCATGCGACTGCGCGTCATGCGCAGCCATATCAAGTTCAAGACCGGACCGGCGGGCAGCGCCGCGATCAAGCAGAAGGTGGCAGACCGGCTGCGCGAAAGCGGACGGGCAGGCGACCTCCGGGCTGCTGAGGTGATCGAGGCCTCCCTCCAGGATCGGCGGCCGTGACACTGGAAGCAATCGCCGCCGGGATTCGTTTGAAGGGGGGCTGATGAATCGGCTGATCGACCGGTATGCGGTGATCTTCGTCGCGGTCGCCGCGACCCTATGGGCCTCGGACGCCTACTTCCGTAACCAGCTGGTCCAGCACCTGAGCGCGACGCAGATCGTGGTCGCCGAGGACGCACTGGTCACGCTCTTCCTTCTCCCGGTCCTGGTCCGCAGCCGCCAGGAGCTGCGGCTTCTGGGGGCGCGCGGATGGCTGGCCGTCTGCATCATCGCGGCCGGTGCGCAGGCGTTGGCGACGATCCTGTTCACGGCGTCGTTCTCGATTGCCGCGCAGCACCAGGTGTTCGCGGAAACGTTCGTGCTCCAGCAAACCCAGCCCCTGATCGCGATCGTGCTGGCGTGGATCGTCCTCGGTGAGCGCCGCCGGCCCTGGTTCTGGCCCGCGGCCGCGGTGGCGATCGTCGCCGTCTATATGGTCGTCTTCGCCAGCGATCCTCTGTCGCCCGTCAAAGCGCTACAGAACGGCCGTCTCGAGGTCGGGCTCCTCGCGCTCGGCGCGGCTGCGCTCTGGGCGAGCGGCACCGTGCTCGGTCGCTTGGCGCTCGGCTCGATCTCTTTCTGGAGCGTGACCGCGCTGCGCTTCACGCTTGCCCTTCCAGTGCTGGTGGTCGTGGTCCTGGTGCAGGACGGTCTGGGCGGATTCGGCCACTACCGCCTGACCGACTTCGTGCCCAACCTGCTTGCCATCGCCATCGTCCCCGGGCTTCTCGCGCTGCTCCTGTACTACCGCGCGCTCTCCAGGACGCCCGCCTCGCTCGCGACGATCGCCGAGATGGCGTATCCGGTGGCTGCGACTCTCATCGCGTCAGCCCCACCGCCGTGGGGCTTCAACCAGCCGATCTACGGGGTTCAGCTGCTCGGAACCGCGCTGCTCCTCGGCGTCATCTTCTTCTTCAACTGGACTAGGGAGAAGGCGCCCCCGGTTAAGGTCATGCGTCCCCTGTCGGCGGTCGAGAGCTAGTCACCGCGTTCAGCCAACCGGCGCAGAAGTAGGCGACCTCCTCCCAGACGACGTTCCTCATGCCTCTGCCCAGAGCTGCTGCGCTCGAACACCGAGGCCGTGCACAACCGCGGTGAACGCGTCGCGCTGCTCGAGGCGGTCCTCTCCGAACGTCTCAGCCAGGTCGGCCCTGAAGGCGGGTATGTAGGCGGAGCCGCCGGTGAGAAGCACGCGGTCGACTTCTTTCGCGCCGACGCCCGCCTTCTCCATCGCGGTCGTGATCGCGCGTGTGACCATGTCGAGCTCAGGGCGAATCATCGACTCGAATGTGTTGCGCCGCAGTGTTACCCGCAGCTGCAGGGCGGGGTAGCTCAGCTCTACCACCTCTGAATCGGAAAGAGCAATCTTCGCCGACTCGATCGCCTTGTAGAAGTCGTACGCGTGGCCCTCGTAAAGGATCGCGTGAACGAGCTCGGCTTCGCGCCCGCCGATCCGAGCAAGGATGCCGGGGATTCCAGGGTCTGCCATCAACAGGCGCACCGAGCTTGCGGTGCGCAGCTCGTTGAACAGCCAGCTCGGAAGCTTCTCGAGTCCGAGGGCCGGGCCGACGCTGGTTTCGAAGAGGACGCCGTCGAGGAGCTCGCCCCCGACCGCAACGCCGGCCAACCCGGTGACTCGAGGCGCGCCGGTTCGGGAGTCCATGACCGCAGCGTCGAACGTGCCGCCACCGAAGTCGACCGCAATCTCGACTCCCCTGTGGCTGGCCTCGCCAATCACCGCGGCGGTCGGCTCCGGGAGGTACGCGATCTCGGTGAACCCGGCTGCGGTGGCGGCACCCTCCAGCCTCCTGAAGGCCTCGGCGTCGGATTCCGGGCGATTCTGTGGGTCGGCCCCGGCGAAGACCACCGGATGGCCGAGCACCACCCGGTTCACTGCACGCCCGACTGTTGCGTCGGCCTCGCTCTTCAACCGCTTAAGCACCACGCCTACCAGCGTCGCCACCGAGAAATCCATGGCCCAGGAGTTGGTGCCGGCAAAGCCGATCTTCGCGAGCTCGTGCTTAACGCCGGAGAGCAGCCGCGCATCGTTACAGCCGCCGCCCTTGCGGTACTGGCGGCAGTCTGTGTCCCAGCCGTAGGGCGCCAGCGGGCATTTCCAGCAATCCGTCTTTTCGTGGCCGGACCTGAGAAAGGTCTTGACGCCCTCGTCGCCGGCGTCGCGCCGGCCGGATCGGTGCACGTAGACGAAGGAGGGGAGGGTCGGCGACGAGCGGGCGGACCCCAGGCTGGGCACCTCCACGCGATCGGCATACGCGATCGAGATGGCGCTGTTGCTTGTGCCGAAGTCGATGCCGTACCCCAATGCACTCGCTGCGGGTTTCACAGGCGGACTATAGAATCGGCGCATGCCTGAATACGGAACCTCGGTTGTGAGCACCGCAACGGCCGACCGCGTGTGGAAGATCTGGTCCGACACCTCCACCTGGGGCGATTGGAACCCGAACGTGAGGACGATGGAGTTGACGGGACCATTCGCTTCGGGAAGCACCGCGATCATGCACACAAAGGCGGGCCAGCATCACAAGATGCGGCTCCTCGACGTGCAGCCCGGCCGCAGCTTCGCCCTCGAGACCAACGTGGTCCCCGGCACGACGTTCCGCTTCAACTGCCGCGTGGAACCGGTGGGCGCCGAGAGCAAGATCAGCCAGGCCGTAGAGGTCAATGGACCGCTCGGGCCGATACTGCGCGGAATGCTGGGTCCTCAGGTCTCCAAAGAGTTCGGGACCCTGCTCTCCAACCTGGCCAAACGAGCCGAGGGGAGCTGACGACCTAGGACAGTCGCGACAGGGCGGCGTTCATCGCGAGAACGGTCTAGGAGGCCTGCCGCCGCGTCCGGAAGGCGGCGCCGGCCCTGCGCCAGCTGAACCAGATGCCGGCGACCATCGCGACCAGGAAGAGCGCCAGCCCCGCCGCGAACAGCAGAGCCCCGGCCTTGCCCGACCCGACCGCCGCCCCAAGCGGGCTCCAATCGACGGTCGCGGCGGCGTTCAGCCAGGCGATCAAGCCGGTCGCGAAGGCTGCCAGCGCCAGGATCCACACCTTCTCGGAGGAGGACATCTGGGTCAGGTCGAAGCGCCGGGTGCGGGGCGAGACCGGGATGCGCCCGAGCCGCGTGAGCAGCACGAGCCAGACCGCCAGCATCACCAGGCCGATGGCGAGGGCCACCCATGGGTAGGCTGTCTTGTCGATCGGCGACAGGTCCGCCGAGCCTGCCCACGCGGCCATCGGCAGCGCCCATATCAGGCTGCTGAGGGCGGCGAACCCGGTCCGTCCGAACCGATCGACCATCCGGCTCATCACTGCTGAGCGTACCTCCTGGCCAGGTGCTGCTCGAAGGTCCTCACTCCGTCTCTGTGGTCCGGGCAGAGCAGGCGCCCTTCGCGGAACTGGCGGCTGAACTTGAACGGCAGCCAGAGGTTCACCAGCCGCCGGTTCGACTTGCGCGCGTTCAGCCATGACGTCGCCAGGCTCTTGAGGTCCCTCACCTCGGGGCCGCCGAAGTCCGGGAGCATGCCGCCTGGGGCTCTGGCGACCACGGCCGCCAGGCGAGTGGCCACCTCGCTTGGGTCGACCGGCTGGAACTGCCACCGGAACGGCACCGTCGCCAGGCCGGGCACTTTGCAGAAGCCCGAAAGGAAGAATTCGATCAGCGAGTGGAACTGTGTGGCGCGGAGGATCGACCACGGGACGATGTTCTCGCGCATGACCGCCTCCGCCTCGACCTTGTACCTGTAGTACGGGTAATCCACGCCGTCGATGCCGACGATCGATACGTACACGGCATGCCGCACGCCGGCCTCGCGCGCCATCGCCAGGAGGCGGCGGGTGCCCACGACGTCGGTCGCTCGCAGGTTCAACGGTTGGACCGTCGCCGAGGCTGCGTGGACGATCGCGTCCATCCCTTTCACGGCCATGGCGAGCCCGGTGCCGGTGGTCAGGTCGCCCTGCACCCAGCCGTCTCCGGTACCCGGTTTCCGGCTCAAAACCCGCACCCGGTGTCCATACTCGAGCAGGCATTTGACCACCTCACGCCCGAGGGTGCCGGTGCCGCCGGTCACCAGGATGTTCATGTCTCTTTGATGATCGGGGAAACGGAAGATCCGGATAACCGGTAGACTGAGTCCCTCGGCCGGCTCTCGCCGGCCCGCTCGCTCGGGTCCTCTCTCGCCGTCACGGTAACGGTGTCCTGATCGTCGCGGCAAATACGACCTTGGAGAGGATCAGGAGAATACGTTGTCATCTTTCGCTGACGCGGGCGTGGGCCCGCATACCCTCGCGGCTTTGGCCGCCCTCGGAATCGACGAACCCGTCCAGGTTCAAGCTGAAGTGATTCCAGCCCTGATGCAGGGGCGCGATGTCGTCATCGAAGCCCCAACCGGATCAGGCAAAACCTTCGCGTACCTCATCCCGATGATCGAAAGGCTGCCACGGCGTGGCGCCGGGCCAAAGGCCCTCATCGTCACCCCGACGCGCGAGCTCGCGCTCCAGGTGGAGAAGGTGCTCCGGTCGCTGCGGTGCGACCTGCGTTCGTGCGTGCTGTACGGCGGTGTCGGATACGCGACTCAGCGGCTCGCCCTCAAGGCCGGCGTTGATGTCGTGGTCGGCACGCCCGGCCGCATCCTCGACCTGGTCTCGCAGGGCAAGGTGTCGTTGTCGCGCATCGAGTACCTCGTGCTCGACGAGGCGGACGAGATGCTGGACGCCGGCTTCGCGCCGTCGGTAGAGAAGATTCTGGGACTCACCTACGAGCCGCAGACGGTGCTCGCCTCCGCGACCATGCCGAGCTGGGTCAGCAACATGGCTGAGAAGCACACGCACGACGCGGTGGAGGTGAGGCTCAAGACCGAAGGTGGTCCGACGCTCGAGCACGGAATGCTTCGCGTTCCACGCGAGAACAAGCTTCAGACCCTGAGCAAGTTGCTCCACCGCCACGGTGGGTCGGCGATCGTGTTCGGCCGCACCAAGCACGGCGTGAAGA
>JBGPOC010000054.1:0-9698 GCA_041487825.1 Candidatus Dormibacteraceae bacterium
ACGCTCGTAGAGTTCCGCGACGCGCTCGAGCATGTCTATCTCACCGAGCGGCTTGCCGTCGCGGATGCGAACGATGCGAGGGAATCTGAGCGCAAACCCGCTCGCATGGCGGTTGGATCGCTGAATGGAATCGAACGCCACCTCGAGGACGACCTCCGGTTTCACGATTCGTGCCCAGCCGCGATCCTCGAGCGTTATGGCCTTGAACCTCTCCGTCATGGTGGCGATCTCCGCGTCGGTCAATCCGGTGTAGGCCTTGCCCACGTTGACCAGCCGGCCGCTCACCGCGTCGCTCACCGCGAAGGTGTAGTCCGAGAGAACGCCCTTGCGCTTGCCGTGCCCCCATTCAACGGCGGTCACCACCACGTCCAGGGTCGCGAGCGGCCGCTTCAGCTTCAACCACGCGAGGCCGCGCCGGCCGGGGGTGTAGGGACTCGCCGGGTCCTTCACCATCAGGCCCTCGTGGCCGCGCTCGCGGGTGTCCTCGAAGATCCGGTCCAGGTCGGACGGGCTGGTCGCGACCTCGAGCCTGGCGAGCAGGAACGGATGCTCGAGGTGTAGGTCCTCCAGCATGCGACGGCGAGCCTCGAGCGGCTCGTCGAGCAGTGAACGGCCGTCGAGATCCAGGAGGTCGAAGATCACGAGCACGACCGGCACCTCGCGTCGGAGGTCGCTGGTGACCTGCTTGCGGCCGAGCCGGTGCTGAAGCTCGAAGAACCTCAGGACGCGGCCGTCCCGGTGCGCAAGCACCTCGCCGTCGAACAGGACCGCGTGGCCGATGCCGCGGGCGCTCTCGGTCAGCTCCGGGAACGCGCTCGTCGTCTCCTTCAAGTCGCGGGAGAAGAGCTCGACGCGACCATCGGAATGGTGAAGCTGGCAGCGCACTCCGTCGTACTTCTCCTCCGTCCAGACCCTGTCCGCGCCCATCCTGTCAAAGGCCTCGGCCGCTGTTTCGACCGGGCTCGCGAGCATGAAGCGAATCGGCTGGAAGAGGGTGACCGCGCCAGTCGCCAGGTCGCCACGTTTGCAGCGGACGGCGGTCTCGCCGATGTCGCCTGTGATGAGGTGGATGCGCTTGACCCGCGTGACGGGTAGCGCAAACGCTTCTGCGATGGCCGCCTCGACGAGGCCTTCGCTGAGGCCGATGCGCATCGCGCCGGAGATGACCTTGACCAGGAAGCGTGCGGCCTCCGGGTGCAGGCGGCGGAGCAGCTTCTCCAGTGGCGCCGCCTTGGCCGCACCCCGTGCGGTTCTGATCGCTTCCAGCCCCGCTTCGACGTCGGCCAGGGAGACCTCCTCTGCCTCCGTGCGACCTTCGAGCGCCTCGCCTGCCCAGTCTCCGATGTCTGAATGCTTGCGAAAAAGCGCCTGCAGCTCCCCCGGAGGGCGCCCCGAGATCGATTCGACAACCTTGCTGGTCACCGCCCAGCCGAGGCCGAGCGTGCGCCGCTTCGAGGGGTCGAATGCGCGCCCGCTCATGAAGACGGCGGCCCGCCTCAGGTTGTCGTCATCGAGTGAGCGAAAGTAAGCGCCGACGAGCCGCGCCTTCTCAGACGTCGCGGACGTCTTGCCGACCGCAGCCCCCGCACGCGCGAAGTCGAGCATTCAGTGCGGCCCTGGTCCTCGCTTGCGCGTCACGGTGGCCTATCGTAAGTCGCGTGCGGCGATGTCCCTATCTCGAGGAATACCGGAAGGAACGCCGCTCGGTCCTGCGTGTATATCGATTCGACTGCCACGTCGACCGAAAATCGAAGCGGAAGTACGCATTGAGCGACAGCCCCCCGATCTGCGTTCGGAACTTCGAGGATTGCCCCCTGTATCAGTCGGAGAAGCGGCGCGAGGATCACACGATCACCCGCTACACGGATTGAGCTGCACGGTCTGCCAGGCCCCGACGCTGTCTCTCGACGGAACCTGCGTTTTCTGCCACGCGCCGATTCCGGACGGGGACGACCCTGAGGAGCTTCTCGACTACCTCGCGGAGCGGATTCCGATCGCCAGGGTCAAGCGCGGTCACCTGAACCGCGGCCCGATCACGGAATTGGTAGTGGATGTTGGAGGCCGGAGCTTCAGGGCCTCCTGGAAGAAAGACGTCCTGGAGCTCAAGCCTCCGGTGCATCTGACCGCGTGGGTCGACCTGCTGCTCACCCGGCTGAGCGACGCGGCGGCTGCCGACGCGGACCTGCGCCGCGCCGTTCTCCGATCCGGCTGGGCATTGAGATGAGGGAAACCCCGGATGGTTTTCCCTCATGCTCTCTTTCCGGTATATCGATTGGATTTATTGACGAATTGTTTCTCCAAGCCACGCTTGGTGGTGGAGAGACAAAGTCATGGCCGGGGGAACTCCGGCCAACCCCGCGGCGCTAGACGGAATGTCTTTTAGAGCGCTAGAGCCAACTGCTCGGTAGCTTCAAGTGCGGAGGCTCGGATGCCTCGCTTGCGCAGATGTCGCGCGAAATCCTCGGTGTAGCCATGCACGGTGTAAACCTGCTCGGCGCCCGAGCGCTCCACCACCTCGAGGAGCTCGTCGAAGTCGCAGTGGTCCGAGAGGTCGAAGGTCGCATCCGCGCCGAAGATCCGCGCGAACTCGGCATCCTTGGCCCAACCGGACACGAGCGCGGTCCGGTAACGGCCCAGCCTCCGCACCTCGTCCTTTCCCGCGGGCGGAGCGATGACCACGCGACCCACCTCGGGGTCACCGTTGAGCTCGGTCCAATCGGGGAGCGACCGGCCGGCCATCTCATAAGCGTGTGCGCAGGGGACGCACCGCTTCTCCAGGGCAAAGCTGAACCCGTAAGGGGACAGGGCGAGCATGATCTCCTCGGTCTTGCCCAGCGCGTGGCACAGGAGCACCGGAGTCACGCGGCTGTCCAGCGCGCGCCGGCACCAGCGCGCGATCGCCTCCACCGTGGTGTCCGGGTCGCCGAAGCGGAAGTGCGGCCGGCCGTACGTGCTCTCGACGACCAGCACCTTCGCTTTCGGCACGTGGGTCGCGGGCATCCCTCCAGGCTGGCGGAGCTTGATGTCGCCGGTGTACAGCACGCTCGCATCCTGCAGCGCGAACAGGAGCTGCGCGGAGCCGAGCATGTGGCCGGCCGGATACAGCGTGACGGTCGCGGGACCACGGCGCATCGGCTCGTGATAGCCGAGCATCCGCCAACCCCGAGGACGCCGCGACTCGGGGATGAGGGCAAGCGTCTGCGGCGTGAGCAGCGCCTCCTTGTGACGCCGCGCGTGATCTGTGTGTGCGTGCGAGATGAAGGCGAAGGTGCGCACCACCAGCGGATCCAGCCACAGGCGGTGGCCCGAGATCGAGACACCGCGATCCCAAACGACCTGTGCGGTCACCGGTTGGCTGGGACCAGCAACATGCGGTCGTTCTCGGCGAACAGGTCCCGCGGCACTTCGACGCCGACGGCGGCATAAGCCTCGAACGGCACGCCGATGTCGGCGATCCAGACCTCACCGGCCATACGCGGACCGTCGCCTTCTATGAGCCCGGGCTTGGCCAGGCCGAGCGTCACCGTCATGTGCGCGCGCACGGTGGGAGCGTATGCGACGCCAGTATCGGCGTCGAGCCCGGAGGGCAGATCGACGGCGACGACCGGTGTGCCCGATTCGTTGACGGCCTCGATCCAGGCGGCGAACTTACCCTCGGGCGGCCGAGTCAGCCCGGTTCCGAACAGCGCGTCGAGCACGACCGCCGCGCCGTCCAACCTGAGCTCCGACGAAACGTCGATCCCGAGCTTGACGAGCACATCAAGCTCGCGTGCCGCCGCCCCGCGGAGCCGGCCGGCGTCCACGCAGCTGACCGAGCCGAGCCGTCCCCACCGATGGAGATGACGGGCCGCGGCGAGCCCGTCCCCGGCGTTGTTGCCCACCCCGCACACGACCGCGGTCCGGCCGCGGCAGAACCTGGCGACCTGCCAGCCGGCCGCCTCCATCAGCCAGTCCACCGGGATGCCGAAGCGGGCCAGGGCCAGGCGGTCGACCTCGCCGACCTGGCGGCTAGTGAGGGTCGGCAGGTCGCTGGACGACAAAGGAGCAGTAAGGGTCGCGGCGGTGAATGGAATCGGCCTGCGACACCGCTTCGCCCAGCAGCTGGGACATGAGGTGGGGAGTGATCGTGCAGACCTGCGGGAACTTCAGGGCGGTGTTGCGAAAAGGGCAGTTGTGGATGGTCACCTTGACGCCCTCGGGGGTCTCGGTCTGCTCGGCGAGCGTGCCCGCGCGCCCGATCCAGGCGACCACGCGGTCGAGCTTCTCGTCGAACTCCAACCCCTCCAGGCTGCGCGAGATGGCGCCGGCATGGCGAGTGGCCATCCGCTCGAACACCTCGTCGAGGGCGTCCGGCCCAGCCATCGCCTGGACCTCCTGCAGGACCATGGTGGCGAGCTGCCCATAGCGCTTCGGGAACACCGAATCCGCGCGTTCGGTCAGCGAGAACAGGAGCGAGGGCCGGCCGCGACGGCTCTTCTCGGGGCTGCTGACGACGAACCCGTCTCGCTCGAGGTTGCTCAGGTGCTGGCGAACCGCGTTGGGGGTGACCCGAAGATCCGCGGCGATCGTCTCGGCGCTGGCATGGCCCTTGCGCCGGAGCAACTCCAGCACTTCCATACGGGTGGAACGGCCGGCAATCATGGTGGGTACATCCGGTCGCTGGCGGCGATCCTAGCACAGCCAGGACCTTTATTACATAGGGATCTTGACAAAAGAACGAAGGCTCGTAAACTTGGCCCCAAGAGGGTATGAAATGACCATGATCAAGCAGGCCAGCCGCGCCATCGAGCACATGACCGCACGCGAGCGTCGCGTCCAGCGGGCCAAGTACGCGCGCCGGAACAAGATGCACCACATCGACAGGCTCCTGAACGAGCTCGAGATGCTCAACCTCGCCGATCAGCGGCAGATGCCGCCGGTACTGTCCGTCGCGATCAACAAGGTCATCGAGGAGTCGCCCGAGGTGACCGTCCTGGCCCAGGCCAAGCCCGCCTCCGTGATGGAGGCGATGGACGCCCTGTACGAGATCCAGGACAGCCTGATGTACAACCAGATCGAGGACGAGTAAAAGCCTCGATCACTTTTCGGTAAGCCTCCAAGGCCGGTTTCGAATAGGATTCCGGCCTTTCCTTTTGTCCGACAGATCGGCGTCAAGCGGACCTAAGAGAGGTTGCCCGGCCTCGCACCGGGCAACCCCATCACGTCTAGCTCAGGCGTGCCTTGAGACGATGTTGCAGAGGAAGACGATGCCGGTATCGACCTCGTATGGGTTCGGACCTGATGCGTTGATCGGCAGGAACATGCCACTCGACTCGCCGGCGTCAAGCTCGGCGGTGCTCTTCACCGGTGTGAAGGGCTGCCCGAGAAACACTGCCGGGTTGTACACCACGACAAAGACGTGCCAGAAGGGATTGAATTCGCCCGCAGTCCCATGGACGCCGAAACCGGGGGCGCCGCTGATGACATGGTCGTGGTAGGAGAACGGCAGCGGGACCCCAGGGTGGAAGCAGGGATCACACTGCGGCGTGTAACCGTTGGTCCCGATGGTCAGTGGGCCCAGGTTGGCACCGCTCGGGTCTATTGGGTAGACGGCCAGGTATAAATCGTCGGGAACGTTGGGTCCCCCTGTCGCGAGTGTCGGCGGAGCGATCATGTAGACGGTCGTGCCGACGGCGTACATCGGCTCTGTCGCTGGTTTGGCGGCCAGGGCCGGTGCCGCGCTTACAGCCAACGCTGCCACCAAGGCAAATACCAGTAGCACAAGCTTTCGGGACATCCTTCCTCCTATGTTCCCGCAACCTAGCCGGCTCGGGTGGGCCGGTGTCTGACGCAGGCGTTCTGCCCATGTATACGCGCTCGGCTCCGGCTCCGCAATGGGGTAGTTTGGACTAGGTCGTTTGGTCTGACCGCCACGACGCTCAGGGCCAGTCAAACGAGAAAAGTGGTTCGAAATAACCGTAGCCCACCAGGCACTCTTGACTCGATGCTATGGACTTGGCAGTTCGAGCCGGGCGCGATTTCGATTCCGGTCTCGTTCTTTGCCTCGGGCAGGGCCTCGTGCGCGCGGCAACCAGATCGGCTCAGCGGCTCAGTCAGTCGCTTCCGTGTCGCGGTTGATCGAGACGACCGGCTTTTGCGGATGGTCGTCGATTGCGAGCTGGAACAGGTCGGGCCGCGCATAGTTGCCCGTCACGTCGAAGTCGTACTTCGCGCGCGCCACGTCGTCGACGTCGAGGTCGGCGAACAGGATCGACTCTCCGGTGAAGTCGGGACCCGCGAGGACGTTGCCCATCGGACCGACGATGCAGCTTCCGCCGAAGCAGACGACGTCGTCAGGCTTTGATGCGAGCTCGTTGTGGATGTCGGTCGGAAAGTCGGAAAGCCGTGTGAACTGGTTGGCGGAAAGGACAAAACAACGGCCCTCCAGAGCGATATGGCGCACCGTGGATAGCCAGGTCTCTCGCCCATCCGCGGTCGGGATGCAATAGATCTGAATGCCCTTCGAGTACATGGCCATTCGCAAAAGCGGCATGTAGTTCTCCCAGCAGATGACCGCCCCCAACCGCCCAAACGGTGTATCGAATACGGGGAGTGTGGATGCGTCGCCGAAACCCCAGACGAGACGCTCGGCCGCGGTAGGCATGACCTTGCGATGCTTGCCCAGATAGCCGCCCGGTGAGACGAACACCGCGGTGCAGTAGAGAGTGCCTCCCTCCCGCTCGATGACGCCAACCACCATGTAAATGCTGAGGTCGGCGGCGACGGCGACCAGCTGGTCCAGCGCCGGTCCCGGAATGTCGACAGAGCTCTCCCAGTATCTCCGGAAATGATCACGGCCTTCCGGAGTCCGGTCGCCGATCACGGTGCCGAAGGAGATGCCCCTGGGATAGCCGGAGACGAACGCCTCAGGAAACAGCACCAGGCCCGCTCCGCCGGCAGCAGCTTCGGTGGCCAACTGCTGAACCTTGGCCAGCGTGGCGGCGCAATCGAAAACGACGGGCGCAGCCTGAACCACTGCGACTCGTTTGCCCTCGGTGGTGGTCATTATTCGCCGCCGGTCGATGCCGGGTGCCCGCTTCTGGACCCGATCTCTTCCACGAGCCGACGCGTCACTGGAACTGTGATTCCCGCCCTGGCTCCGCGTCTGAGCAGGGCGCCGCCCAACGCATCCAGCTCGAGCGGTCGGCCGGCGGCCTGGTCACGCTGCATCGACGTCTCCATCGACGCGGGTACCGAGTCCACAAGACGCAGGACTGCCTGCGGATCAATATCAACTCCGTCGGCCGCGGCGACGGCGGCGACCTCGCCGATCAGCGCAATAACGTCCTCGCGCCGCCTGGTGCGTACCGCTCCCGCGTTGGCGCGTTCGTGCGTGGTCAGCAGCGCCATCGGGGTGAGCAACGCGAATTTGTCCCACAACATGGCTAGTTCGTCGTCTCGGATACGGACATCGAGACCGGCCGCGCTCAGGTGTGCGGCAACCGACTCGACCCGCTTGCGGTTGTCTGCGGACGGGGCAATATCGACCGAGGCGAAGGGGCTGGTGTGGCGGATCAGGCCGGGTCCCACCTTCGTCGTTTCAATGCGGATCGTGGCGGCCACCACGCTCGAAGGTGGGTAAACGCCGCGCAAGAAATCTACGTGTTCAATGCCGTTGAGAAAGGGGATGACGAGGGCTCGCCCGAGAGCGGTCGCAGGCACGCGGTTCACCGCGCTTCTCAGCTGCGTCGCCTTGACCGTGATGAAGCAGGCGTCAACTGGCTCGGACAAACGCGCCGCGGTTCGCACGGAGGCATCGAAATTGCCGAACTTGCGGCTCTCGAGCCGGAACCCGCTCTGGGCGATCGCGCGCGACGTATCGTCGCTCGCCAGCACCACGACCGAGCTCCCTTCGTGCGCCAACATCGCCGCCAGGAACCCGCCCACGCCTCCCGGACCAAGCACCGCAACTTTGAGCCGGTCCCGCGTCATGAGGAGCCAATGATATTCGCCGCCTCAAGCACCACCGAGGTCAGCTTCTCAGCGCGCGTTCAAGCGCCGGCCTTCTTGTCGTCCAGGTACTCCTGGTAGCGGCGGTAGGCGTCCACCTTTCGGCTGTCGACGATCTTGGTGTAGCCCTGCAGCGTGTTCAGGTTCGCGTGGCCCAGCACCTCCTGCACCAGGCGCACGTCGCCCCCAGTCACCTCGAGCAGTGTCGTCGCTGCCGTGTGCCTGGCCACGTGAGGTGACTTGAACGACCACGCGCCCAGCTGCTTGCGCAGGCGGCGGACGATGAACCGCGCGCCGGCGGCGGTCAGCCTGCGGCCGCGATCGTCGGCCACGGACCGATCGAAGTTGATGAACAGGGCCATGGAAGCATCCTCGCGGACGGCCAGGTAATCCTCGAGCGCCGAACGGGCGTCCTTGGTCAGGTAGACCGCGCGCTGCTTCGAGCCCTTGCCCGTCACCACCAGCCGGTTGCCGGTGCGGGGGAAGTCGGTGCGGTCCAGCGCCAGGGCTTCGGAAATGCGGCAGCCGGTGCTGATCAGGAACTGGACCAACGCGCGATCGCGCTTCTCGGCCACCGTCTCCGTGGGCAGCGCCGCGAGCATTCGAACCAGCTCGTCCGGATCCATCGGTTTGGGCAACCGCTCCGCGAGCTTGGGCAGGGTAATGCCGTTCGAGAGGTCGCGCTCGATCATGCCTTCCTTCGCCAGCCAGCGAAGCCATGAGCGGATGGCGACGAGCGCGCGCGCCCGCGATGCCGGGCTCTTGAGGCGCTCGGCCAGGTGACGCTGATAAGCGCGCATGTCGTCGTGGCGCAGGCTGTCCACCGCGAGGTTGTGGCCGTTCGCCCTGAGAAATGCGATCAGTTTGCGCAGCTCGGATTCGTAAGCTCTAACCGTGTTCGGGCTGCGGTTCGCTTCAAGTTGAAGCCAGCCGAGGTATTCAGAGGCGGCGGCCTGGAGATCGAGGAGCATGACGAGGCCGACTGCATGTTGTCACATTCGATTCAGGACGGGGGCGTTTCGTGATCGATCACGTACAGTGGCCCGTGACATGACGAGAGCCTTGACCGCCCTGGTCGCAGTGTTGATGGTCACCGCCTGCGCGTCCTCGCCTGCCACCAACGTGGCCACCGTCGCGAGCGTCGCTGTGCAGCCGGGCGATCTGCCCGCCGGCATGCAGCGGTGCGGCCTCTCGGGCGACATCGACACCTACCTCAACAGCCTCAAGACCAAGGACCCGACCACGTACACGTCGACAAGCAGCCAGTGGGCGGCGGCCAAGAATCAGGGCGCGACTGCCGCTCAGGTCGTCATCTACACCGACAGCGAGGCCAACTGCGAGAGCGTCGCGTCCAAGGTTTCCAGCATCAGTACAGCCACGTACAAGCTGGTCGTCAACTTCGTCCTTCAGTTCAAGGATGAGGCGAGCGCCGCCACGGGTTACACGAGCGGCAAGATCTTTGGATTCGATCTGGCGACACTCAAGGCCAACGGGGCGCCTGTGATCGAAGGCAACCAAACGGGGCTTGGTGCGAATTCCATCGTGCTCGACACGACGCTCGCGAACCAGTCCTTCTACATCGCGGTGTGGCAGTCCAAGACCTTCATGGTGATCCTCGGCATCATCAACGTCGACTCTGCCGCGGGCCACAAGGTGTCGGACGCGGAGAACAAGCGAATCCGCTGACGTGGCGGTTTATCAAGCGGACG
>JBGPOC010000055.1:0-9662 GCA_041487825.1 Candidatus Dormibacteraceae bacterium
ACCCCCACGCCACTTGGCGAAGGCAAGACGACGACCACGGTCGGCCTCGGGCAGGCGTTGTCGATCATCGGCAAGCGGGCGACCATCGCCATTCGCCAGCCCTCGATGGGCCCGACCTTCGGCATCAAGGGTGGAGCGGCCGGCGGTGGTTACAGCCAGGTCGTGCCGATGGAGCGCCTGAACCTTCACCTGACCGGTGACATGCACGCCATCACAGCCGCTCATAACCTGCTCGCGGCGATGATCGACAACCAGATCCATCATCACGAGGCGCTGGTCGACCGCGACAGCGTCACGTGGAGGCGAGTGCTCGACGTCAGTGACCGCGTGCTCCGAAACGTGATCGTCGGCCTCGGCACCAGGGAGGACGGGGTCATCCGTCAGACCGGCTTCGACATCACCGCGGCCTCAGAGGTCATGACGGTGCTGGCGCTCACCACATCTCTGCGTGACATGCGCGAGAGGCTCGGGCGGATCGTCATCGGCAACACCAGGGAGGGCAAGCCGATCACGGCCGAGGAGCTCTCCGCGGCCGGCGCGATGACGGTGATCCTGCGCGACGCGATCAAGCCCAACCTGATGCAGACCCTGGAGAACACCCCGGTGCTGGTCCACGCCGGCCCGTTCGGCAACATCGCCACCGGCAACTCGTCGGTCATCGCCGACCGGATCGGTATCCACTGCGGAGACTTCCTGGTCACCGAGGCAGGTTTCGGCGCCGACATGGGCGCCGAGCGGTTCTTCAACATCAAGTGCCGCGCCTCCGGGCTCGAGCCCGATGCGGCCGTCGTGGTGGCCACGGTCCGCGCATTGAAGGTCCATTCGGGTCGCTTTCGGGTCGTCGCGGGCAGGCCGCTGCCGCCCGAGATGGTCAAGGAGAGCCCGGACGACGTCTGGGCAGGGGCGGCCAATCTGCGCAAGCAGGTCGAGAACATCCAGATCCACGGCGTGACGCCGGTGGTCGCGATCAACGCGTTTCCGACCGACCACCCCTCGGAGCAGGCTGCGGTGCGGGAGATCGCAATGGAGCTCGGCGTCCGTTCGGCCCTCTGCAACAACTTCGCCGAGGGCGGCCGTGGCGCGACCGACCTTGCCGAAGCGGTCGACGAGGCGGCCAACGAGCCGAGCTCGTTCCATTTCCTGTATCCCGCGGAGGCGAGCCTCCGGGAGAAGATCGAGACCGTTGCCACAAAGGTCTACGGCGCCGACGGCGTCGAGTACTACCCGCCTGCGGCGGAGCAGCTCGACTCGTACGAGCGCAACGGTTTCGGCCGGCTTTGCGTGTGCATTGCCAAAACCCACCTGTCGATCTCGTCCGACCCGAAGTTGAAGGGCGCTCCGACAGGTTGGAAGCTGCCGGTGCGCGAGGTCCGCGCCTCGGTCGGCGCCGGCTTCGTCTACCCGATATGCGGCGACATGCGTACCATGCCGGGCCTGCCCTCCAGCCCCAACGCGGTCCGCATCGACATCGACGAGAACGGGGAGATCGTCGGGCTGTCTTGAGGCAAAACCCTCTCCCTGCAGGAAAACGGGTCCGAGCCCAGCTAGACCGCGGAGTCCTTCGCGCGCTTCCGCTCTACCGCCTCTGATAGGAGCGTGGCGAGGTCCACGACCTGAAGCTTCGCGCCGGTCTCGCGGACGCCATCGTCCAGCATCACCGTGCAGAACGGGCACGCAACGGCAAGGGTGTCGGCGCCGGTGGCGGCCGCCTCACGCACCCGTTCCTCGTTGATCGGCCGGCCCCGCTTCTCCTCCATCCACATCCTGGCCCCGCCCGCGCCGCAACAGAAGGTCCGCTCGCGGTTGCGTGGCATCTCGACCGCGCGACCCGCGGCCGCCACCAGCTCGCGGGGCTGGTTGCGGACGTCGTTGTGGCGGGCCAGGTAGCACGAGTCGTGGTAGGTGATGGTCCGGTCCCCGGCCAGCGGCTTCAGCTTGCCCTCACGCACCAGCCCGGCGAGGAACTCGGTGTGATGAACGACCTCGTAATGGCCGCCGAAGTCGGCGTACTCGCTGCCGAGCGTGTTGAAGCAGTGCGGGCAGGTGGTGACAATCTTGGTGACCTTGGCCTCGTTCAAGGTGGCGACGTTCTGATTGGCCTGCTTCTGGAACGTGTACTCGTCGCCCATGCGGCGCGCCGGATCGCCGGTGCAGCCCTCGCGCGGCCCGAGGATCGCGAACTCGACGCCCGCCTCCTTGAGCAGCTTTGCCGTCGACACCGCCGACTTCTTCGCACGCTCGTCGAAGGACGGCGCGCAGCCCACCCAGAACAGGACTTCAGGCGGCGGCTCTCCGGGCTGGAGAACGCGCACGTCGAGGCCCTGCGCCCACTGCGCTCGGTCGCCCTGCGCTTTGCCCCACGGGTTCGAGGCGCGGTCGATGTCGCGCAGCATCGAGGCCGCCTCCTCCGGAAACCGCGACTCGACCATGACCAGGTTGCGGCGAAGGTCGACGATGTGGTCGATGTGCTCGATCCCGACCGGGCACTCGCGAACGCAAGCGCCGCACGTCACGCAGTCCCAGACCACGTTGTCGCTCACAGCGTTCGGAACGAGGGGCTGAAGCGTGGCGTTCTTCGATGCCAGGACCTTCGGTCCGTCCGCAAGCAGCTGGTCGCGCAGGGCCATGACCAGGAGCTTTGGCGAGAGCTCCTTCCCGGTGTTGTAAGCGGGGCAGACGTCCTGGCACCGCCCGCACTCGGTGCACGACATCGTGTCGACCATCTGCTTCCAGGTCATGTCGGCCGCGGTCGCCGAGCCGAATCGGACGTCGTCGCCTCCGCCCCTGTCGAAGTCCACCGGCTCCAGGCGTCCTCTCGATTTGGTGCGGCCGAAGAACACGTTGACCGCCGCCAGCAGGATGTGGAGGTGCTTGGAGTACGGCAGGTACACGAGGAACCCGAGAATGAGCAGTACATGCGCCCAAACGGCGACGCGCTCGAGGTATTCGTTCCATGCGCCGCCCAGCGCGTGCGAGACTAGGTTCGACGCCGGCGCCCACTCGCGCGGGTAATCGTTGAGCCGGAGCGAGATCTGGCTTGCGTGCCACAGCAGGAGCGAGACGACGATGCCGGCGATCCAGACGAGGATCAGGTCAGCCGCGCCGAGGTGGCTGCCCTTGAACCGGCCGGGTCGCTGGACCTTGCGGATGTAGAAGGCGGCGATCACGCCCGCGAGGACGAGCACGGCGAAAGCGTCGACCATCAGGGCGTACCAGCCCTGGGCACCGAGCCAGGGGAGTGTTGCGTGCTTGTCGACGACACCGATCATGGCGATGACGATCGTCGGCAGCAAGACCAGGAAGCCCCAGAAAATCACGGCGTGCATCAAGCCCGGGCCCAGCCGCTGCAGGAGCTTGCTTTGCCCGATGACGACGACCGCCTCGGCTCGCGCTCGCGACGGAATGTCATCGAAGCGGTCCACCGGCTTTCCGATGCGGACCAGGCGGAAGAGCAGGAGGGCCCGGCGCGAGAACAGCGCGATCGCGACGATGAGGACGGCGGCGAGAGCCGCGGCGGCCATCATCCCCTCTCCCCGTCGGGGAGAGGGTCACGGTGAGGGGCGCGAGCAGGTATCACCGCTGTCGACGGATCTCCGCGGAGATGGCGGGGACGACCTCCTTGAGGTCGCCGACCACAGCGTAGTCGGCGTTCTGCATGATCGGCGCCTCGGCGTCGGAGTTGATCGCCAGGATGCGCTTGGCCCCCCTGCACCCGGCCATGTGCTGGGTGGCGCCGGAGATACCACATGCGATGTACAGCTCGGGCGCGATCTTGGTTCCGGTTTGGCCGACCTGATCGGTGTGCGGCCGCCAGCCGGCGCTGGTCACGACCCGCGAGCAGCCGACCGCGCCGCCGAGCAGCCTCGCAAGCTCCTCGATGATCGCGAACCCCTCCTTGGAGCCCACCCCGCGGCCGCCGCTGACAACGACTTTGGCCTCAGCCAGCGAGACGCCACCGGCGGGCGGGACCCGCTCCACGACCCGCACGACCAGCTCCTGCTCCTTGAGTTGAGGCGTGAACCTCTCGACTGTCGTTTCCGCACGCGCCGCCTCAATCGGCACGGTATGCGGCGCCACGGTGATGAGCGGGCGCGGGCTGTGCAGGAGCGCTTCCTCGAGCAGGCTGCCGCCCCAGCGCTGGCGCGTGAGCGTGACGGACGATCCGGGCGTGACCGAGACGCAGTTCGTCGCCAGCGGCAGGCCCGTGCGCGCGGCGACACGCGCCATGACCTCGTTGCCGCGGTCAGTGCCGGCGGCGAACATCGCGCTTGCATCCAGGCGATCCCCGAGCTGTCCGAGAACCGCGGCCCAGGCATCGGGGGCGAAGGACCCGAGCTCCTCGTGCTCGGCGATGTGGGCGGCCTCAACCCCATGGCGAGGGCCCAAATCTTGAGCGAGATCCAGGATCGTATGCCTCCCCGGCTCAAGGTCCGACTGAATGGGCGTAGTGATCAGCAGGGCATGTAGAGGCTGGCCCTTCGCGAAGGATCTCGCGAGCGTCAGCGTCTGCAGGGAGGGATCGGAGGCCTCCCCATCCGTGTGCTCGACCAGGACCAGGACCGGTGCCATCAGACGACCCCGATCTTGCGCATCATCTCGACGACCGCAGGCGCGGCTGAGGCTCCGTTGCCCAGGATCTCCGCTCGCCTGCCCTGCCCGGGCGGAACCACCAGGCGGGCCAGTTCCAGCCGCGCAGGCGACCTGGCGGGGGTGGTGACGACGACCGGCTTGCGGCCCGCGCGCATGCGTCCTGGCACCGATGGATAGCGCGGCAGGTTCAAGCCCTCCTTGACCGTGACCACGGCCGGGGTCGGCACGGCGTAGATGTCCCGGCCACCTTCTACCTCCTGTTCGCAGCGCACCGACGAGCCTTCGATCGCGAGCCCTTTGAGGCCCGTCACGCAGGGCCGGGCGAGCTCGCGCGCCACTCGGAGTCCGACCTGGTAGCCACCCGAGTCGGCGGACTCGTTGCCGAAGAAGATGAGGTCGAACGGCCCCGATGCAGCCTCATCTGCGCGGATCGCTTCGACGATGGCCGCCGCGGTCGCTTCAGCGTCCCACTCCTCGCCGCCGGTTTGCAGGTGGATGGCTCGATCGATTCCCAAAGCCATCGCGTCGCGCAGCTGCTCGACCGCCTCCGGCGGACCGAGGGTCAGCACGACCGATTCACCTTTTTGGGACTCGATAAGGCGCACCGCCTCCTCGACGCCGCACTCCTCGTGGGGGCTGATAGTGAACCCGAGGTGGCGCGTCTCGAGCGCCATGCTGTCCGAGACGAGCACCATCTTCCCGCCCGTGAACGGCACCCGCTTCACGCACACGAGGACTCTCACGCGCGCAGGCGGAGGTTCTCGGGATCGAAGACCGGTGTCGCGCCCACAACCGAAACCGTCACCGGGTATTGCTCGCCCATGTACTCGACTGCAAGCTTCGTGCCGGGCGTGGCATGTTCCGGAGGTAGGTACGCCATGAGGATGTGCTTGCCGATCGACGGGCCGGCGCCGGCGCTCGTCACGTAGGAGCCGCGCCCGCGACCGTCGACGATTCGCTTGCCGTCACGCGTGAGGATCGGCTCGCGACCCAGCATGTAGCGCTTTTCTCCGCTCCGCGAGGTGTGGTCGTCCACAGTCAGCGTGCACATGGCGGCCGCGAGCGCCTCGTCGCGATGGCGCAGGTGCGCCTCCCTGCCGACGAACTCCTCCGCCTTGACGCGCGGCGCCGCCATGCCGGCCTCGACGACGTTGTACTCGGTCTCGAGCTCGTTGCCGTGCGCGCGGTAGCACTTCTCCAGACGGCCCGTCGTCCCGTAGACGCCGATGCCGCAGGGTGCCACGCGGTGCGGCTTGCCGGCCTCCCACAGAACGTCCCAGAGCTTCAGTCCCTGCTCCCTCGGGATGTAGAGCTCCCAGCCGAGATCCCCGACGTACGAGATGCGCGAGGCGAGGACGCGCAGCGTGCCCACCTCGATCATGCGGCAGGTGCCGAACCTGAAGCCCTCGCTCGAAACGTCGTCGGAGGTCACGCTCGCGAGGATGTCGCGGGCCCGCGGGCCCCACAGCCCGATCGTGGTGAGCGCGGACGTCAGATCCGAAAGCTGTGCCGAGCCGTCGGCCGGCAGATGGTCGCGGAACCACTTGCGGTCCGACATCCCGGCGGCGCCCCCCGTCACCACCCTGAAGCGCTCGTCCCCCAACCGCATGATGGTGAGGTCCGACTTGAACCCGCCGTTCGGCGCCAGCACCGGCGTGTAGACGACTCGACCGACGGGCACGTCCATCTGGCGCAGCGCGACCGTCTGGACCGACTCCAGGGCGCCGGGACCGGTGATGTCGAAGATCGTGAAGGCTGACAGGTCGAAGAGTCCCGCCCGCTCGCGCATGGCCAGGTGCTCTGCGTTGATGATCGGCGACCACCAGCGTGCTTCCCATTCCGCGGTCCGGCGCGTCACCCGGTCGCCGAACTCCTCAAGTAGTGGCGCGTTGGACTCGTACCACTGCGGGCGTTCCCAGCCCGCAGCCTCGAAGAATGTCGCGCCCAGCTCGCGCTCGCGCACGTGGAACGGCGACAGTCGCACGTTGCGGTTCGATGCCCACTGCTCAGCGGGGTGGACGATGCCGTAGGTCTTGTTGAACCCTTCGGCAGCCCTCGCGCGCACGTGCGCGCGTGTCTTTTGATGTTCATGGAAACGGGCGAAGTCGGACGAATGGAGGTCGATCTCGGACTCGCCGTGCACCATCCATTCGGCCATCGCCTTGCCCGTGCCTGGGCCCTCCTTGACCCAGACCGCCGCGGCGGCCCACAGGCCCTTGACGTCGGGCGACTCGCCGAGGATCGGCATGCCGTCCGGGGTGAGCGACAGGATGCCGTTGATCGCGTACTTCACCCCCACCTTCTCGTCGCCAACGATCTCGGGCATCAGCTCCAGCGCGTGCTCCATCTGCTGCTGGAAGTCAGGCTGAGTGAACGGGAACTCGGTCGGTGACAGGGCGGCCTGGGCCAGCGACGGTATGTCCTCGGGGTCGTAGAGGATCGGGCGGTGCGCGTAGGAGCCGATTTCCAGGTCGCCCCCGGCCTGGCGTTCGTACATGTTCGTGTCCATGTCCCGCACGATCGGGAACTCGATGTCGCTCTTCGCGCCCCAGAAGCGCGGCACCGGCCCGACGTCGATCATCTGGTGCACTGCCGGCGTGAGCGGGATGTGCGTCCCCGCCATGCGGCCGACCCGAGGGCTCCAGACGCCGCACGTGATCACCACCGTCTCGGCCTCGACGTCACCTTCGGTCGTGCGGACGCGCCGAACGCGGCCGTGCTCGACGTCGATCCCGAGCACCTCCGTCTTGGCGGCCACGGTGAGGGCGCCGGCAGATTGCCCGCGCTCGCGCATGATGGTGCCGGCGCGCAAGGAATCGACGACGCCCACGCCGGGCGTGTAGAAGCCGCCCACGATGATCGACTCCTCGATGTAGGGGACTAGGCGCTTGACCTCGGCGGGCGTCACCAGCGACACGGGCTCAATGCCCCAGGACTTGGCCGAGGCCATGCGGCGCGTCAGCTCCTGCATGCGCTCATTGGTCCGCGCGACCTCGATGCCGCCCGATTCGATGAAGACGCCCATCTCCTTGTACTGGTTGACGCTCTCGACGGTCAGCGCGGTCATCTCCTTGGAGTGGTCGACCAGGTAGATGAAGTTCGACGCGTGACCGGTCGACCCGCCAGGGTTGGGCAGCGGGCCCTTGTCCAGGAGGACGATGTCGCGCCACCCCAGCCGCCCCAGGTGATAAGCCACGCTGTTGCCGACGACGCCGCAGCCGATGACGACGGCGCGGGCGTGACGAGGCAGGTTACTCATTCGGGCACGTAGGGCGAACGGACCTCTTCCGGCAGCTCGTACCAACGGACCCGGTCGCCGACCTGTGACCGCACCTTCCACCTGAGCGTCTTCGGCTGCGCCTCGATCAACGCCCATATCTCCGACAGCCTCGATCTCACCAGGTCGCGGTCGACGTCCAGCTCATCGAGCGTGGCGCGCAGCTTCTCGGTGTTCACCTGGAGGGTGCGGTAGAAGCCCCAGTCGTCGGCGGTAAGGCGGGCGACGTACTCGGCGTCGATCGCCTCGTCGCTGGCGCCGGCGATCGGATGGTCCAGGAGCAGAGCGGTGAGATCCACCAGGTCTTTGCGGTTCACCTCGTAGATCTGGAGCTTGCTCAGCAGGAGGTCGGACGGGCTCGCGCAGGGCCCTTCGTGCTCCAGCCGGCCGCGCAGGTCGATCAGGTGCGACATCTTGATCGCGTCGATGAAGACGTCGACCTGGCGGGAGTGCTCGCTGTCGAAGAAGTACAGGCGCCGGTCGCCCTGCATGAGGTTGAACCGCTCGTTGGCCTCATAGCCGAGCGAGGGGAAGAAGGCCAGCACGGCCTTCCTGTCGCGCTTCGGCATCGCGTAGTCGAGGTCGCCGTACTTCCGCTTCAGGGGCGGCCGATGGGCGCTCGGCGAGTGGAGATGGATGCCGGCTCCGCCCATGAGCTTGACGCCGACGTGTGCGGCGCTTGCCGCGGACGCGATCCGTCCGGCCTCCGCAATCGGATCTTCGAGCGGGCCTTTACCCTCCATCGACCTCGATCACGATCGTCTTCAGGTCGGTCATCTGCTCGAGCGCAAAGCGCCCGCCAACCCGTCCGATGCCGCTGTGCTTTCCGGCGCGACCGCCGAACGGAAGGTGCGCCTCCCAGTAGTTGGTCGACTCGTTGACGTTGACCCAGCCCATCTCGAGACCGTCTGCGAAGCGCAGGGCGCGAGACAGGTCTCGCGTGTAAACGGCTCCGAGGAGCCCGTACGGCGAGTCGTTGGCCAGCTCCAGAGCCTGTCGTTCGTCGCGGAAGTTGATGATCGGCGCGACGGGGCCGAACGTCTCTTCCTTGCTCACGCGCATCGTCGGAACGACGTTGTCGAGGATGGTAGCCGGGTAGTAGAGCCGCGTCGGAAAGCCGTCCGCGCGCTTGCCGCCCAGGACCAGCTTCGCCCCGCCCGCCAGGGCATCCGCCACGTGCTCGTCCATCTTGGTCGCCACGCCCTCGTTGTTGAGCGGGCCGAGCGTCGTGTCCGCCGCGAACGGGTCGCCGAGCCGGAGAGCCCGAGCCGCCTCCTCGAGACGGGCCACGAACTCGTCGTGGATCGGCTCTTCGACCAGGATCCGCTCGCCCGCCGTGCAGCTCTGGCCGGCGCACAAGTAGCAGCCGACGATCGCGCCCTCCACCGCGCGTGTGATGTTTGCGTCGGCGAAGACCACCATGGGGCCGTTGCCGCCCAGCTCAAGCATCACGTGTTTGCCCGCCGCCCGGCGCGCCACCGAAGCGCCGGTCTCGGTCGAGCCGACAAAACCGACGCCGTCGACCAACGGGTGGCCGGCGACCTCGTCACCGACCTCTGCGCCCGGACCGGTCACGAGATTGACAGTCCCAGGCGGGAGGTCCGCCTCGGCGATGCACTCCATGAGCGCGACCGAGATGACGCTGGTCGACGTGGCCGGGGTCCAGACGACCGTGTTGCCGGCGGCGAGAGCCGGCGCGATGAGCTCTGCCGCCATCGTCAGCGGCCAGTTCCAGGGAGTGATGATCCCGTAGACGCCCCGCGGGTAGTGGCGGGTCATGACCAGCTTGCTTGGG
>JBGPOC010000056.1:0-9578 GCA_041487825.1 Candidatus Dormibacteraceae bacterium
GATGACGACTTCCAGACGTACCGGGTGTCTACGGCTCTGCTCGCCGTCGGCGCCGCCTTCTACCTGATTCCTCAGATCTTCGCCATCGAGACCGCGTCACAGGAGCGGCTGTCGGGCGTCGCCACGTTCCTGACCTCGACCTCGAACACCGCCTGGATGGGACCGATCCTCATCGTCTCAATGATCGGTTACGGCGTGATCGGTGGGCTCATCTTCCAGCAGGTGGCGATCCGGGGCCGGCGATTCGGGCAAAGCCCGGAGGTGAGCGAAGCGGCCAAAGCCGCCTAGGACCAGACCTCGATCTGACTGTCGAATCACCACTAGATCTGGCGCCGGTTCCGCCCGCGGAGGAGAAACGCTCCCGCTCGCACCTGAGCCTTGATCGGTGAATGGGATCCGGGCGGTCAGGCGCTGCGTTGCGCCGGGGGGAACAGCTCCGCGGGCCATCTTGATGGCTTCCCGGGTGGACGGCGAACCCTGTCCGCTCTGCCGGCCGGTAGAGCTTTGAGCTCCCTCCCCAGCTCGGTCCGGCGGAGGGCCGCGCCCATCGTCCGGACCGCCGTCTTGACGACCTGATCAAGGCGCCTGTTGCTCATGTAGTTGTAACCCATGACCTTCAGGTCCTCGGCACCCGGCTCCAGTACGAGCACTCGCTTGCCGGCCTCTCGCAGGACGCGGATCTCGTGACCGAGGATGGTTCGGTTGCCGCCCCGCACGAAGTTGGCGATGGCGCCGGACGACTCGAGGAAGTGTCCGCGGTGGCTCGAGGACATCGGGTTAAGGCAGACCACCAGCTCGGCGTCGCTGGCGAGGAGAAGGTCGAGGTTGGCCGGGGAGTACATCCCGCCGTCGACGTATCGCCGACCACGGATGGCGACCGGGAAGTAGAAGCCTGGGATGGCGCACGATGCCGCGACGGCGTCAGCCAGGGCCGGCCTGGGCGCCCCCGACCGGCCGAAAACGACCCGGGCGCCGGTCTCATAGTCGATCGCGACGATCCACAGGTTGGGGTGGCGACTCCATCCCTTCGGCACCACCTCGCGGATCACCGATTTGAGCGGCTGGGTCGAGATCACGCCCCGCGGCAGCCAAGCGATGATCCCGGTCGGCCCGTATTTAAACGGCTCGCGCAGGCTGCGAAGAGCGAGGGCGGGTGAACCCAGGACCGGCCGCGGGAAGCTCCAGTGCAGCCGGATCTCAGAACCGAACGCACCGCGCCGGCGCCCGAACTCGGGCAGGCCGTCGAGGGCCTCGCCCTCGGCATAGGCCAGGAGGAGCCAGGGCGGCACCGCCGACGCGACCAGCGCCCCGATCATCGCCCCCGCAGAGGTGCCCACGACGTAGTCGGCGCTGCCCGGGTCCCAGCCCGTCTCGGCGGTGATCGCGTTCAGGGCGCCGACCATCCAGGCGCCGCCGACCAGCCCGCCCCCCGACAGGACCAGCGCCGTGCGAGGCGGCCTGCGCATCGATCAGTGGCGCGCGGACTCGGAGTCGACGTCCGGCGGTGGCTCCTCCGGCCAGCCCCCATACTCCTGGGCCCTGGAGCTGGCGCGAAGCGCGGCGACCTTGTTGGGCGCTGGAGTCCCCGTCACATGGAGGAAGCTTCTGACGTCCTCCACGCCCGGAATCCTGCGAACGTCTGCCTCGACCCTCTCGATGTCCATCTCGGAGTCGAGCTGGCCGCGCAGCACCACGACGGCGCCCTCGACCTCCAGGTTCAGCCTGCCGTGCGGAATCTTCGGGTCGGTGAACAGCTCGCTCTCCACGCGGTCGAGCAGCACCCTGCCCTCGACCGGCTTGGGCGGGAAGCCGTGCTTCAGGTGGCTCCGTCGCATGCGCACGGTGTGACTGATGTACGTCGCCCGCCGGCGGATTCGCGTAGCGCCTGTCCTCGCGATGTGACGAGTGTGGCCGGCAAGCCGCAGCCGGCGGCCACGACCCTGCTCGGGGTCGAAGAAGTAGCCCAGAGCGAGCGCTCCCGCGCCAACCGCGCCGATCGACGCCCACCATCGCCAGCCCGTAGAGCTTGAACGGTCTTTCTTCATCAACAACCTCACAGGTCCACCGTAGGTGGATGCCGCCGTCCGATACAGGGCCGTTAGCCCCTTATCGAGATGGCCGCGCAGCCCTGCGCTCAGGCGGTCGGGGCTTGCACCTGGAACGTTTGGGGCGGCTTGGGCTGCGCATGTGGCAGCGGGTAGAGGCCGAACACGAGGCGGGTGATCCGCCAGCGCCGCACGCCGAATTCGTAGATGCCGAGAGTGAGGATCGCCACCGGGACCAGTATCAGCACGAACTTGGGCCAAACACCGAGGTTCCATGTGACCACGAAGGACGCGACCAGGAGCACGACTGGATGGTGGATCACATAGACGGGGAGAACCGACTCCTGCGCGTAATGCTGGGCCCGACTCGGAAAGTTGAGCCAGCGGAGGCCCAGGTAGATGACGGCGTGCAGCCAGGACCAGACGAACAGGCTGAAGAAAAGCGCATAGAGCGCCTGCATCGCCGCAGGAGCGTGTGAGTCTCCCGCTATGTGAGTGGGAGACAGCAGGGCGAGGATACCGATGCCCAGCATGGAGAGCGCGCCACCCGCCAGCAGCCAGCGGATCTGAGCTCGGAGCAACACCTCGAAGCGGCGGTCGCTGAACATCACGGCCCCCCACAGGAACACCAGCGTGTAGATCGCCACGTCGGCCCAATCCTGGTACTGGGGAAAGCTGGGGCGAAGCAGAACCTGGGACACCCCCAGCGGCGCGGCCAGCAGCAGGAGGCCGCCAGGCAGGCTCCCCGCGGCGACCAGCCATGAGGTCACGCGCCGCCCGGACGGACCTCGGAGCCAGAGCACGGCGGGCAGGCAGACCATCGAGATCGCGAACAGGTAGCCGAGGAACCACAGGTGCAGCCAGTACCGGCTGACGAACTGCAGATCCCAATCGAGGTGGAAGTTGCGAAAGAACCCGATGTAGAAGGGCCACAGCTTGTCGATCGAAGGCGGCGGGTTGGAGCTGCTGACGAATCTCTGCAGCGGCGTGAGGATCAGCAAGCCTGGAATCATCGGCACCAGCAGCCGCAGAAAACGCTTGCGGATGAAATCGGACACGGCGCGCGAGCGCAATCCGAACCAGGCATCCGCGCCCGCGATCAGGAACATCGCCGGTATACCCCATGGGAAGCAGAAGCCGGCAAAGGCTGTGAGGACGAGGCTGCGTTCGTGGTTGGAGACCAACCAGGTGCCAAACGAGAAGACAAGTGACACGTGGAAGAGGACGATGCCGTAGACGATCAGCACCTTCAGCCAATCGAGGTAATGGATACGCTCCTGGCTCAACTCGAGTTGAGTTTCCGTCCTTTCGGACGGCTAGGCAGGGACCGAAAGGCCCTCGAACTTACGGCCTCTCAGCAGCCATAGGCCGGTGGTCACGAACCAGATCGTCAGGACCAGGGTGAAGGGCCGCTGAAAGAACCCGTCGGGGTAGGACATGAGGGGCCGCATGGCGATCGCCAGGCCCTCGATCGCGAAGGCCGCGACGCCCGCACCCAGCCAGACCCACCGCTGAGGAGCGAACAGGGTGTGGTTGGCCGAACCCATGAACAGGACAAGAGGTGCGGCGCCGGCGAGAGCGAAGCAGGTCTGGGCCATCGTGCCGTGCAGCAGGCCCTCCACGAACGAGCTCGGGTCCTGTGGGAAGACGCCGGCGCCGATCAGGAACACGCCGGAGGCGGTGACCATGAGGGCTCCGATGCGCCAGGCCTGGCCGGTGCCGATCGCGTACAGGCCGAGGCCGAGGACCACGGTCAGGACGCCCGGCAGCAGGAAGAAGCCGACGTCGAACAGGCTGGCGTTCGGGGTGCCCCTGGTGGCCAGATCGCTGAAAGGCCTCGTGAGCAGGTTGTAGCCGTGCCGCGAGATCCCCATGGAGAGGAAGTCAGACCACATCAGCAGCGGCGCAGCCAGGGCGGCCAGCCCGGCCGCGCGGCGCCAGTCCAGTGCTCGCACCCGGACCATTTTATGCCCGTCCGGCATCCGACCCAAACTCGAGGCCGCTGGGCCCACGAATCCAAGGCCGGTGGACCCGTGTCCCCTCGGGATCTTCCCGGCAGACTATGGGTGGAATTCGCGAAGGGAGATGACTGAGATGAAGGTGGCGACCCTGTGCAGCCAGGACGTGATCACCGCGGAGGTGACCGATACGCTCTTCGAAGCGGCCCAGAAGATGGCGCGCAACCACGTGGGTGCTCTTGCGGTGATGGACGAGGGCGCGCTGGTTGGCGTGATCAGCGAGGCGGACCTGGTGACGGCGATCGCCGAGGAGGCGAGCTTCGAGCTGACCCCGGTCGACGAGTTCATGACCGAGGACGCGATCACGGTCACCCCCGCAGATGATGCCGGAGTCGCGGCCAGGCGCATGGTCGAGAACGCAATCGGCCACCTGCCCGTCGTGGAGCGGGATGCACCGGTCGGGATGGTGTCGAAGGGCGACCTGCTGGCGGTGGGCGTGGTCGCCGCGCCGCGCGAGACCTAGCGCCGAATCAAGCGGCGTTCGGGCGCTTGGTGAACTGAACGCTTGGTGCCCTGAAAAGAAATTGTCCCGAGGAACGATTCCGTTCGCCCTGGAGTGCTGTTCGTCTTTTCGGTTTTCAGTCTTGCGACCTTTCACCTATTTCGACGTTCGATCTCTCCGGGGTTTCCTTATCAGAACCTCGAGACGCGCTCAGGATGCCACCTCGACCTTCATCGTTGAAGGGTCTTTCAGCCCTACTTGTTCAGGACCGGCGACTGCGAGATCCGTGGCGGTGGCGGGCTCAGACAGGTCGAGCCATGCCGCGCGCATCCCCCGCATGAGGATGTCGAGGTCCGGCCAGCAGGCGGCGTCGACGTGAACGCTGAGATCGAGGCGACCGCAGTACGAGGGGGCCGCAAACGACGCCGTCACGTTCCCGGCGACGGGGGTGATCGCGAATGCGTCGAGCAGCCGCGCGCCCGCCAGGAACAGAGGCAGGGGAGGGCCGGCCAGGTTGGTGACCAGGATGTTGATCAGGTGCTGGCGCCGGATGAAGAACCGGGTCAGGCCGGAAAGGGCCAGCAGGACCATGAACAGCGGGGGCACGGAGCCCTGCTGTTTCTGCTTGGCGCGCGTGGTGGCGATCCCGATCGCCGCGAGCCGCGCGCGCGGGTCACGCTCACCCAAGGGAATGGGCACGATCACGTTGCCCGAGTAGTTACCCACGAGCGCCGACCTGTCGGCCTTCAGGTTCACGGCCACGACGCCCGCATGGAGACGCCTTCAACGCTTTCACCGCGGCTGACGAGGACCTCGCGGAGCCCGCCCGCGATCAGGTTGAGGACCAGGTCGTTGATCTTCACGCCGCCGGCGTGCGCGACGGACCTGATCGGCCTGTTGATGGACGTGCGCGGGGCCCCGAAGCCCTCGCTGATCACCGACCACAGCGCCGCCGAACGCGCAAGCGCCACGGGATGCCGGAGCCGCAGCGCGGCCCGGACCAGCGTCGCGATCTTCCGAGCCGCGTTGTCGCGATACAGGAGGCGGCCGGCGGGCGGCGGCGCGGGGGACCAGGCGACGACGGTAGGCGCCACGGCGCCTGGACCGACGTCGAAGAGCAGCGAGACGATCTTCAGCACGGCGGCTCCGTCGGCGAGAACGTGGTGGAGCTTGAGGAAGACCCCGACCTCTCCAGGCCCGTAGCCCTCCAGGAACCACAGCTGCCACAGGGGGTGATTCCGGTCCATCAGTTTTCCCATCAGGCGTTCGGCGAACCTCAGCGCCCGCTCCTCGCCGCCGGGCGGCGGGAGCTCCACTCGGTGCACGTGGTTCTCGATCCGAAAACCGGGGTCGTCGACCCAGAGGGGGTGTCCCTGGAACGGTCGCGTCTTCCTGAGCACGCGGCGCAGCTCCGGGACCAGGTGGAGCCGAGCTTCGATGTCCGCCCGTATGGCGTCGATCCGGATCCGTTGCTCGGCGTCCGATATCGCGCGGCCTTCGAGAACGCCGAGCGCGCCGACGTGCATCGGCGTGTTGGGAGCCTCGACCGGCAGGTTCGTGAGGTCCTGGAGGCTGAGGCGCGCGAGATCGGCCGGCTCGTGTTTGTTCATGGTCCCCTCGGCCTGAGCCTGACCCTGGTGAGGCCGCCCCCGGTAGGGCACGATGTCCCCCCTGCTCGGGCCGTTTGCCTCTAGGGGCCACCTCCCCGGCGCGGCCTACTTGAGAGCAGATGCAACAATCGACCGCGCCCATGGTGGACGCCTTCTCGCCTGCGGCCGACGGCGCGCTGACGGCATACAAAGGCCTGACCGGCGCGGAGGCCGCTCGTCGCGCCGGGAGCGGCCGGGCCAACACAGCGGCAGAGGCCAGCAGCCGCAGCCTGGGCGACATCCTGAAAGCCAACCTGCTGACCCGGTTCAACGCGCTGCTGGGATCGATGCTGGTCGTCATCCTCGTGGTGGGTCCGCTCCAGGACGCCGTCTTTGGGCTGATCCTGGTCGCGAACGCTCTCATCGGCATCGGCCAGGAGCTGCGTGCGAAGCTCACCCTCGACCGCCTGGCCGTGCTGGCCGCTCAACAGGCCACTGTCCTGCGTGACGGCACCGCGAAAAAAGTCCCGGTGGCCGCCGTCGTCGAAGGCGATCTGATCCTCGTCCAGGCGGGCGACGAGGTCGTGGTCGACGGCGTTCTCGAGTCCGACGAGCCGATCGAGCTCAACGAGGCTCTCCTCACCGGCGAGTCGGAACCGGTGACAAAGGGTCGCGGCGCCGAGATGCTCGCGGGAAGCTTCGTGAGCGCAGGCCGGGGCGACTATCGGGCGACCAGGGTCGGCGAGGCGTCGTACGCGCGGCGACTGACAGCGGAGGCGCGCCGCTTCCAGCTCGTGCACTCCGAGCTGATGATCGGCATCAACCGGATCCTGCGGGTCGTGACCTGGATCGTCGTACCCACCGCGGCCCTGCTGATCATCTCGCAGCTCAGGGCGAGCCCTTCGCTGGCCGACGCGATACGGGGCTCAGTCGCGGGCGTGATCACCCTGGTGCCGGAAGGCCTCGTCCTGCTCACCAGCGCCGGCCTCGCGCTGGCTGTGGTCAGGCTCGGGCGAAGGAAGGTGCTCGTCCAGCAGCTGCCGGCGGTCGAGATGCTGGCGAGGACCGACGTCATCTGCCTCGACAAGACCGGGACCCTGACCGAGGCCGAGAGCACGGTGGAGACGGTGAATGCCCTCTCGCCGGACCTGCCATGGCGCGAGGCGCTGGGCGCTTTCGCCCACTCGGACCGGAGTCCAAACGCGTCGATCCGGGCCATCGCCGCCGGCCATCCGAGCCCGCAGGGATGGACCGTTGAAGCGACGGTGCCGTTCTCGTCGAGCCGGAAGTGGAGCGCGGTTCGCTTCGCGGGACATGGGTGGTGGGTGCTGGGCGCGCCGGACGTGCTGCTGGCAGGGACTGTCAGCCATGCGCAGCTCATCGGCAGCGCGGAAGGCATCTCGGCCTCTGGCCGTCGCTCGATCCTCCTTGCCCGCGCGAAGCTCGGCACCTCGGATCGTGTCATCAGCGAGCTCGAGCCGGCTGCTTTGATTGTGCTTCGCGAGACGATCAAGCCGGATGCCGCGGAGACGCTGGAGCAGCTGGCGAAACAGGGCGTCGCGGTCAAGATCCTGTCGGGTGACCACCCCGCGACGGTGGCTGCGATCGCGGCCTCCGTCGGGCTGACGGCGAAGGCTGCCGCGACCGACGGGCGGAGCCTCCCGGGCCCGGGCCCAGAGTTGATCGCGATGGTCGGGCACGCTTCGATCTTCGGACGCGTGAGCCCGGAACAGAAGCGCGACGTGATCGCCGCGCTGCGCGCCGGCGGCCGCACCGTGGCGATGGTCGGCGACGGAGTGAACGACGTGCTCGCGCTCAAGGAGGCCGACCTCGGGATCGCGATGGGAGGCGGCAGCGCCGCGGCGAGGGCGGTGGCCGCTTGTGTGCTCGTCGACGGCTCGTTCGCAGGCGTGCCCGCCATGCTGGCCGAGGGCCGGCGCGTGATCGGCAACGTCGAGCGGCTGGCCAGCCTTTTCTTCACCAAGACGGTGTACGCATTCCTCCTCGCCATGGCCGTCAGCTGGGCTATGGTGCCGTTCCCGTTCCTTCCCCGCCAGCTGACGCTGGTCAGCGCCTTCACGATCGGCATCCCCTCGGTGTACCTGACGCTGGCCCCAAGCTTCGAGCCCTCGCGCACCGGTTTCATGAAGCGCGTCATGCGCTTCGCGCTGCCGGCCGGTGTGGTTGCCGCGGCAGCCACCTTCGCCGCCTACGTCCTGGCCGTGAACGAGCCGGGCGTATCCGTCTCCGAAGAACGCACGGTGGCCACGGTGGTCATCGCCGCGATGGGGTTGTGGATCCTGGCCCGGCTGGCGCGGCCGCTGACGCCTTCGCGCGCCGCACTCCTCGCCGCGATGGTGGCGGGCCTGGTGGCCACATTGCTGCTGGCCCCTGCGAGGCAGCTGTTCGACCTCGACTTCCCGCGACCGATCGTGGCGATGTCCGCGGTCGGCATCATCGCGCTCGCATTCGCGTGTCTGGAGGCGGGTGACCGCGCGGCCAGATTCGTCGGTGAGCGCCGGCACCTGCGCGCTGAGCAAACGGGAGGAGGGAGGCCCCCAGGTTGAAGGTCGAACGCCTCTGCCCGCACCCGCCGAACCCTCGCATCCTCTGAGTGATGAGCACTGTTCGGTCCAGGAGGTGCGCGCAATGACCAATTTGATACCGCCGCGCGGAGTCACCGAAGCGCAGCTCGAAGAATTCATCGCCACCCTTCGCGTCAGCGCGCGCGAGAAGGTGCGAGAGCTGCTCGCTGCGGGCGCGCCCGAGCTCGAGATCGCCGAGTACCTGGCCAGCCTGGAGCCGGGACCGGAGGACAGCATCCCTCCCGCGGAGGGCGTGAAATGACTCGCAAGCGACCGAAGCCTGAGTCTCCGATACCGGACCGCCCGCGCCGCCGGCCGGCCGATGACGATCACGCAAAGCCCGCGGGCGTCGACGGCGCGAACGTCGGCTACTGGCAGTCCGTCGGGGCCAGCCGCTCGGCCGCCAAACGCTCGAAGCGACCCTGAATTTCGTTACCTACCCATCGGCCCATCGGGCCGGGGACCATCGGCTCTGGCCGGTCTGAGGCGTCCTCAATAGCCTCGAGTCATGACTGAACTCAGCGAACGATGCGGAGGCTTATCACGCTCCGGTCGGTCGATTTCACAAGGAGGACCTCAGTGATGACTGCATCTGCTCCGGCACGCTGGAGCATGACCAAGCGGCTTTCGATCGTTGCGCTCGTCGCGGCGGCCAGCGTCGTCCTGGGTGCCTGCGGCGGAACCACCACGACCACGCCGACGAAGTTGATCGTCGGTGCGATCCATGTCGGCTCGATCCACGACGCGGGTTACAACCAGGCCGAGCACGACGGGCTCGTCGCCATGACCAAGGCAGTGCCCGGCATCAAGCTCCTGGAAGCGGAGAACGTCCCGGAGGGACCGGGTTCCGTGACCGTGATGGAGAACATGATCGCGAAGGGCGCCACCCTCATCTTCCC
>JBGPOC010000057.1:0-9570 GCA_041487825.1 Candidatus Dormibacteraceae bacterium
ACAACGCCCTCGATTCACTCGGCGCGACCGCGCTGCTGGTCGAGCATCTCGAATTCGACCGAGACCGGCTGGCGGCCGCTGCCGCCGACGCCGGCCTGCTCGCCACCGACGCCGCCGAGGACCTCGTGCGATCCGGCAAACCGTTCCGCGCTGCACACCAGGAGGTGGGCCGCCGGGTCCGGGCGGGCACGAACAGGGCGCCGTGGAGCGCCGAAGCCTCCCTGCTCAAGCGGGACATGATCGGGGCTCCGCATCCCCGACGGGTGGCTGCCCGGGCCAGCGCCGTAAGGCGGCAGGCAGACATCCTCCTCCGATGGAGCGTAGGACAGCCGCCCCCGCTTCCCGTGTAGTGGCCGCTCCCGTCCACTAGAGTTCGGGTTCGATGCTGCTCGCCGTGGACGTCGGCAACACGAACGTGACGCTCGCCCTCTTCGACGGCGAGCGGCTGGCCGCCGACTGGAGGGTCACCTCCCACCGCGAGCGGACCGCCGATGAGATGGCGGTGGAGCTTGGCCAGCTGTTCACGCTTCGGGGTTTTGATCTGAGCATCGTCGACGGGGTCGTGATCGCCAGCGTCGTCCCCAACCTCAATGCGGCGCTGATCGAGGCGTCCAGGCGCTACCTCAAATGCGAACCGGTCATGGTCGGCCCCGGCACCAAGACCAGCGTGAAGGTCAGGTACGACAACCCGAAGGACGTCGGAGCCGACCGCATCGCTAACGCCCTCGCCGCCTACACCAAGCACGGCGGGCCGATCGTGGTCATCGATTTCGGCACGGCCGTGACCTACGACGCCATCAATGCGCAGGGCGACTACCTGGGAGGCGCGATTGCGCCCGGGGTGGAGATATCGCTGGACGCCCTCGTCTCCCACACGGCCATGCTCCGACGGGTCGAGGCGGTGGCTCCGGACTCTGTGATCGGGCGCAACACCGTCACCTCCATCCAGTCTGGGCTCGTCTGGGGGTTTGTGGCCCAGGTCGAGGGAATGGTCGAGCGCATGGTCGCGGAGCTCGGCGGTTCGGCGAAGGTCATCGCGACCGGCGGCCAGGCGGCGCTGGTTGCCGGCCTCACCAATGTTATCGAGAGCATCGACCCCCTCCTCACGCTCGAAGGCCTGCGGCTCATCTACCTCCAGAACTCCGACAACGGTGCTAGATAGAAAGCTGATGAAGACCGCGCCCGCTTTTCACATCTATCTCCTGGGCAACCTCGAACAGGTTGGGCTGGAGCAGGTGCTCGCGGAGCTGGGCCTCGAAGGGCAGAGGCTAGAGGACACCACCACGATCGTCTCGCCGGCGCTCATCCTGCTTGGTACCGGTCAGAGCGCCCCGCAGGGTCTTGCCGACATCTCGGTCGCCCTCCCGGTCGACGCCTCCCGCTCCGCGCTCGGCGAGCTCCTGCACCTGGCGATGGAGAACGTGGCCTTGAAGCAGTCGGTGAGGCAGCTCGAGGAGCAGACGCGCCGGCAGCACCGCCAGTTCGAGGAGCTGAACCGAATCGGCATCGCGCTCTCTGCCGAGCGGGACATCGGGAAGCTCCAGGAGTTCATCCTCACGACCATGCGCCAGTTGACCAACGCCGACGGCGCCAGCCTGTGGCTCAAGACGGTCGGCGACGACGGTCAGCCTAAGCTCTTTCTCGCCTCGAGCCAGAACACCTCGATCGACAACACCTACCAGGCTTTCAAGGTGCCGGTCGACGAGAAGAGTGTGGTCGGCTACACGGTCACGGTCGGCACGAGCCAGATCTATGACGACGCGTACAACCCTCCACCGGGCAAACCCCAGGGTGGCAAGGGTTTCGACCAACAGTACGGTTACCGGACGAAATCGATGCTGACGGTCCCGATGCGCAACTACAACAACGAGGTGGTCGGCGCTGTCCAGCTCATCAACGCAAAGAGCCGTTTCGAAACCAAGCTGACCGTCGCCAACGTCCCGGATGAGGTCGTGAGCTTCCGGCCGGAGGACCTGGAGATGATCGAGTCCATCGCCAGCCAGGCCGCCGTCGCCATCGACAACAAGAACCTTCTCGATTCGATCCAGGCGCTGTTCGACGGCTTCGTCCAGGCCAGCGTGACCGCGATCGAGCAGAGAGACCCGAGCACCGCCGGCCATTCGGGTCGCGTGGAGGCGCTCACGACGCATCTTGCCAGCGCCGTCACCAAGATCGACGTGGGCAAGTATCGCGACGTCTATCTCTCCGACGACCAGTTGAAGGAGCTGCGCTACGCGTGCCTCCTCCACGACTTCGGGAAGGTCGGCGTGCGCGAGCACATCCTGATCAAGGCCAAGAAGCTCATGCCGGGGCAGTTGGAGGTGATCCAGGCGCGCTTCGAGGCGGTTGAGCGCTCGGTCCAGGTCAAGTACGCGACCGAGAAGCTGGAGGCGATGCGACGTGGTGACGCGGGCGCCGCTGTGCTGGCTGACATCGACCGGCGGTTGGAGGAGGACCTGGTCCAGCTCGACAACTGGATTCAGGGCATTATCTCCGCCAACGAGCCGAGCGTCCTGCCGGAGGACAAAGCTTCGATGCTCGAGTTCCTGTCACAGCAGACCTACTACGACATGGCCGGCAAACCGCACCCGATGCTCGATCCGCAGGAGTTCCGCTTCCTGAGCATCAGGAAGGGAACGCTCGATCCGCAGGAGCGCCTCGAGATGGAGTCGCACGTCACGCACAGCTTTCACTTCCTGAGCAAGATCCCCTGGACCCCGCTCATGCGCGGCGTGCCGGAGATCGCTTACGGGCACCACGAGAAGCTGGACGGCACCGGGTACCCGCGCCGCCTCTCCGGCGACGAGATCCCGATTCAGGCGCGGATGATGACGATCTCGGACATCTACGACGCGCTCACCGCGCAGGACCGGCCCTACAAACGCGCGGTGCCGGTGACGAAAGCGCTCGACATCCTCGCGAGCGAGGCGGGGGAGGGCAAGCTCGACGCCGACCTGCTGGACGTCTTCATCGCCAAACGTGTCTATGAACTGACGGTGACGAAATGAGGGTCAAGTTCTGGGGCACCCGCGGAACGAGGCCGACACCGGGCCGCCGAACGCTGAGGTATGGAGGCAACACGACGTGCCTCGAGGTCAGGGACAAGGACAACAACCTCATCATCGTCGACTCCGGGTCAGGCATCGCCGAGCTCGGCGCCGTGCTCAGCCAGTCCGAACCCTTGCAAGCCCACCTCTTGATCACGCACACCCACCTGGACCACATCCAGGGATTCCCGTTCTTCCTGCCGGCCTTTGTGCCCGGCACCCACCTGACGATCGTCGGGCCCGCCGGCTCGGCCAAGTCACTGCAGGCGGCGTTTGCGGACCAGATGGACCCGGCGTATTTTCCGGTGCGCCTCGACCACATGCCGGCCGAGATGGAGTTCATCGAGCGCAACCCGGGCGAGACATTCGAGGTCAACGGTCTGCAGATCACGCCCCACCTTCTCATGCACCCGATTCCCACGTTTGGCTACCGGATCGACGAAGGATCCACCCGGTTTGCGTTTGCGACGGACAACGAGATCGCGCTGTTTGCGAACAGCGAGAACGGCACTCTCAAGGACATGGCGAACTGGTGCCGGGACGCCGACCTGCTGGTTCACGACGCCCAGTACAGCCGCGAGGAGTACAAGTCACACGCGGGCTTCGGGCATTCGACCTACGAGGAGGCGCTGGCGTTGGCCGAGCAGGCGGGCGTCCAGCAGCTGGCGTTCTTCCATCACGATCCCATCCACTCGGACACGGACATCGATGCCCTCATCGAGGAGGCGTTGGGCAACCATCGCGACGCGGGCGGAGCGAACATCGAGGCCTACCCGGCCGCCGAGGACCAAGAGATAGCCCTCTAGCCATCGCTGCCGCGTCAGTCGCCGCTGGCGTTGCGTCCCTTAGTCTTTGGCGGTGACCGACGACAGGGAGGCCGATCTCCCGGAGGAGATGCGCGACCGCCGCAAGAAGCTCGATCGGCTCCGAGCTGATGGGATCGATCCATATTCGCGGGGGTTCAAGCCCACCCATTCCACCGCGGAGGCGAGGGCATTGCTCGGGGAGGGCGATCGGACCGACCCGGTGGCGATTGCGGGCAGGATGATGGTCAAACGGCTTCACGGCGGATCGGCGTTTGCCGACCTCCAGGACGGTGCGGGCCGGATCCAGGTGATGGCCGGTCGCGACATCCTCGGCGAGAAGATGTTCGATCTGTTCGCCGACCTCGATCCGGGCGACGTGATCGGCGTCAAGGGTCCGATGTTTCGCACCCGGCGCGGCGAGCCGACCGTCGAGGTGCATTCGGTCCAGCTCCTGACCAAGGCGCTGCGCCCGCTGCCCGAGAAGTGGCACGGCCTCAAGGACATCGAGATCCGCTACCGCCAGCGCTACGTCGACCTGATCGCGAACCCGGAGGTGCGGGAGGTGTTCCGGGCGCGAACGAAGATCGTGGCCGCGATGCGCAGGCTTCTCGACGACGCGGGTTTCCTGGAGGTGGAGACCCCCGTGCTCCAGGAGGTTCCCGGCGGTGGCCACGCCCGCCCGTTTCTGACCCATCACAACTCGCTCGACCGAGATCTGTACCTGCGCATCGCGCTCGAGCTTCACCTGAAGAGGCTGCTTGTCGGAGGATTCGAGAGGGTCTACGAGATCGGCCGGGTGTTTCGCAACGAGGGGCTGTCGCCGCGACACAACCCCGATTTCACCCTCCTCGAGTGCTATGAGGCTTACGCGGATTATGACGACGTGATGAGGCTCGTCGAGAACCTGATGGTGGCCGCAGCCACCGCGGCGGGGCGCTCGCTGAAGACGACCTACCAGGGCGAAGAGGTCGATCTCCAGCCCCCGTACAGACGCGAGCGCATGGCCGACCTCGTGCTCGAGCACACCGGGCGCCAGGCGGTTGGACAGGAGCTGAACGACCTGTTCGAAGAGCATGTGCAGGCAAAGCTTCGACAGCCGACCTTCGTCATCGACTACCCGATCGAGATATCGCCGCTGGCGCGACCGCGAGAGGACGACCCGCGTTTCGTGGAACGATTCGAGCTCGTGATCCTGGGGCGCGAGTATGCCAATGCGTTCACGGAGCTCACCGATCCGCTCGACCAGCGCGAACGCTTCGAAGCTCAGGCGGCCAGGCGTGCCGCCGGTGACATCGAAGCGCACCCGATGGACGAGGATTTCCTGCGGGCGATCGAGCACGGCCTTCCGCCGTGCGGTGGCCTGGGGGTGGGGATCGATCGGTTGGTGATGCTGCTGACGGATCAACCGTCGGTGCGCGACGTGATCCTGTTCCCGGTGATGAAGGCGGAGTCTTAGCGTGCTGCCGCTGGAGCTGATTCGCAAGGAGCCGGACCGGGTTCGGCGCGCGGCGAAGCTCAAGCGGGAAACCGCGCCGATCGACGAGATCCTCGAGATGGATCGCGACTGGCGCGAGCACCAGAACGCAGCGGAGACGATCAAGGCCGAGCAGAACCGCCTGTCGAAGGACTTCGCCAAGTCGCGCGACCAGCAGCTCCAGGACAGATTGCGCGAGATGGCAGAGCGCGCCAAGGCTGAGCTGGCGCAGGCAGAGGCGATCAAGGCGACGCTGGACGATCTGCTCCTGCGGGTGCCGAATCTCTTCGACGAGTCGGTGCCGGTGGGGGAGAGCGAGGCAGACAACGTGGTCACCCGCGAATGGGGTCGCCGGCCGGATCTCGGGTTTGCGCCGCGCACCCACTACGACCTGGGCGAAGCGCTCGGGATCATGGACTTCGAGCGCGCGGCAAAGGTCGCCGGGTCGCGCTTCGCGTTCCTTCTAGGCGAGGGCGCACTGCTGGAGCGGGCGCTGGTGCAGTTCATGCTCGACGTTCACACCCGCGAGCACGGGTACACCGAGGTGCAGCCGCCCATCCTGGTCAACAGCGACTCGATGACAGGGACGGCAAACCTCCCCAAGTTCGGCGCGGACGCGTTCCGAGTGGAGGGACGCGACCTATGGCTGGTGCCGACCGCTGAGGTGCCGCTGACCAATTTTCACCGTGACGAGATCCTGGACGGAGAGCGCTTGCCGCTGAAGTACGTGGCCTATACGCCGTGCTTCCGCTCGGAGGCCGGCGCGGCGGGGAAGGACACGCGCGGTTTCATCCGCCTGCATCAGTTCTCGAAGGTGGAGCTGGTCAAGGTGACGACGGCGGAGACCTCGATGGAGGAGTTCGAGAAGCTGACCGCGGACGCGGAAGACATTCTCCAGCGCCTGGGGCTGCACTACCAGGTGCTGGCCATGTGCACCGGCGACATGGGGTTTGCGCAGTACAAGAAGTACGACCTGAACGCGTGGTGCCCCGGGCTCGACCGGTACCTGGAGGTGTCGTCGTGCTCGGTGTTCAACGATTTTCAGGCCATGCGGGCCAACATCCGCTACCGACCGGCGCGCCGGGCACCGCCCCGATTCGCGCACACGATCAACGGCAGCGGCCTCGCGCTCACCCGCACCATCGACGCGATCATCGAGACGTACCAGCGTGTGGATGGAACCATCGCGGTGCCTGAGCCGCTCCGGCGTTACATGGGCGGACTGGACGTGATCGGGGCGCGCTGAGTTCCTAGAATCCGTGGTGCCCTCGGAGGGGTGGCCGAGTCCGGTTGATGGCGACGGTCTTGAAAACCGTTATAGGTGCAAGCCTATCCAGGGTTCAAATCCCTGCCCCTCCGCTCCCTCAATCTAGGTACGGCTGCCCCGGGATCGTCGGGTGGAGCGGCTAGTCGACGATCAGCCGACCCACGGAAGCGCGCTCGGCCGCTAAGACCGCCTCAGCCAAGAACTGAGCACTGGGGTCAGCCAGCGGTTGGCCGCATACGCCATCGGAAACAAGACAACGCCTCCTATCGGCATCACGACGAAGTAATAGACAATTCGAGAGTACGCAACATCGATAAGCGCCGCGGCGATGATCGAGCCGACAACTGCAATTCCGAGCCACCAAACGAAAACTTGGGCATACGGGCCGAGGCGAAGACGCACTGGTTTCACGATTCTATTGCCGGGGCCTCCCCTCTCGGCCGCGCAGGGTTCAATCGAGGATTAGCCGATACCCGTCAGGCGGTCCTTGGATTGACGTGCGGAGTGAAATCCCTGCCCCTCCGCCACCTAGGAATTGCAAGGGGCGGCCAGCCCTGTCACGGCCCACGTGGTTGCGGCCGCGACGGAATTGAAGTTACGCATCAACAGGCCGTGGCTGTCGACCTCTTTGACAATGTCCTCGACGATGAGCTTGCCGAGGCAGCTGGGCTATGACCGCGATCTGGTGCGCGCGTTCGCGTGTCAAGCGCACCAGTCGCACACCCGGCTTGTTACCCGGGGTGACGGCTCGGCGTTTGCGCTGCATGGAAACATACGATATGCGGCCTTTGGCGCGTCCCGTCCTGCTTTCGGGTGCTATCGCGACGGTGTGCGCAGTGGTGGTCACGCTCGCCCTGGTTGCCGCAAATCGGCCCCAGGTCGTGGTGGCCGCTCCCGCCGCCGTGCCTCAGTCGACCTCGACTTTCACTCCAGGTGTGTTCACCAGCGGAGACGCGATCGTGTCCAAGAAGCCAGACATCGCTTTCCTTTCCGTCGGGGTGGAGTCGCTGAAGCCGACCGCCTCTGGGGCTCAGGGCGACCTGGCGAGCAAAGCCGCCAGACTGATCGCACGCGCCAGGTCCCTCGGCATCGCGGACAAGGACATCAGCACGTCCGGGTACTCCGTGAGCCCGAACTATGTGAGTTCGACGGCGACCATCGATGGTTACCGGGCGTCGGAGCAGATCCAGCTCAAATGGCACAACGTCGACACCGTCGGATCGGCACTGGACGCGCTCGTCCAGCAAGGTGGGGCGACCCAGGTGAGCGTCGGTTTCGGTCTTGCCAGCCCCAAGGTGGCTCAGGCCGAGGCGCGTGGGCTGGCGATCGCCGACGCCAGGGCGAGGGCCCAGGCCATGGCGGATGCGGCGGGCGTGAGGCTCGGCCAGGTGATCCGGGTGAGCGATCTCTCCTCTGCGACTCCGATCACTCCAAACTTCGATTACGCAAGGGCCGGCGCTGCGGCTCCGACGCAGATTCCGGTGGGGGAGCTCGACGTGGAGGTCACGGTCGAAGTCGACTTCGCCCTCGCCGGCTGATCTGGAGTTGCACGGGTCCAACTGAACGGAAAGGCGTGCCGTCATCCCCAGGGTGACTTATGGTCGCTGTTGGGATGATGATCAAGCTCTACCCAGACCGGTCCGTGCCCGCCTTCATGCGCGTACTCGGCGACCTGATCGCGATCGCCTGGACGGTTGCGTGGGCGGCGCTCGGTTGGTTGATCTACCAGACCGTCCTGGGCCTGCAGGTGATCGCCGACGGGATCACCGGCACAGGCGCCACCTTCAACGCCTGGATCGATTCGTTCCGGAACGCGGTTCCACAGGGGATTCCAGTCTTGACCCAGTTCCTCCTCGACACGGCCGACGCCCTGCGGAAGTACTCGGGCGACCCGCTCGTCTCGGCCGGCCACCAGGTTCACGACGCCATCTTCCAGCTGGCGATCGTGCTCGCCCTGCTGGTGGCGTTGCCGCCGATACTTCTCGTGCTGCTGCCATACGGAGCTTGGCGCTGGCGTGACATGCGTGAGATCGGAGCGGCGCTGGCCTTCGTCCGCATCGCCTCGATGACAGGGCGCGCTGACCAGGCACGCGCGGTGCTTGCGTACCGAGCGGTGTCAACGCTCAGCTTTCGCCAGCTCATGTCGGCCAGCGCCGACCCGGTCGGGGACATCGCCGAGCGCAGATATGAACGCCTGGCGGACGCGATGATGCGGCGAGCGGGGCTTGACCCGAGCCGGCTGGCGCCCCCACCGCTGCCCGAGCTTCCGGAGCACCGAGGCGACTGAGGTCCGGCGCGGAGCCGGCCCGGTATCGTTGTCACATGTGCCGGAGCATCAAGACGCTGCGCCATGCCGATGTCGTCGCGAGCGACGACGAGATCCGGGCCGCCGCCCGCCAGTTCGTCCGCAAGGTGAGTGGGTTCCGCGAGCCCTCGGGCAAGCACCACGAGGCGTTTGAGGGAGCCGTCGACGAGATAGCGCTGTCGTCCCAACGCCTGCTCGAGTCGATCTCGGAGAACCTGGCGCGCCGGTCTTAACAGGCTGGGTTGCCGGTCGCCTCTTCGCGAAGGTAGAGTCCGCTACCGGTAAAAGGCCGGCGGGGGAGGGTCGGCGGAGGCAGGGAGGGCCCGCCAGGGGTATGCCCCCGGCTTAGAGCTGGCAGCCTCGGCAGAAGTTAAGCGGCTCCCGGTTCGAACCCAGCTGGCTGATGCGGTGCCCGCAGCGCGGGCAGGTCTTGCCGCCCTTCATGTGGACGGCCATGAACGATCGGTCCTGCTTGGACTCGTCGTAGTTCGGATTGCCGAGGATCGCGTCCACCGCCCGCGCCAGCACGACGGGGATCGCAGCGAACAGCGCCTCCTCGTCCGCCGGCTTCAACGAGGCTCGCCGGCGCAGCGGCAGCAGCCGCGCCTCGAAGAGGATCTCGTCCGAGTACGCATTCCCGATCCCGGCCAGGAACTCCTGGTTGCGCAGCA
>JBGPOC010000058.1:0-9463 GCA_041487825.1 Candidatus Dormibacteraceae bacterium
CGGGTGGCGGTCGCGCGGGCGCTGGCCGGCCGGCCGCGGGTCCTCCTCGCGGACGAGCCCCTTGCCTCGATCGACGACGACAACGCCCAGATCGTGATGCGCCTTCTCGTGGAAGCCGCCGCAAACGGAACCGCCGTGATCGTCGCCTCGCACCAACCCACCTTCTCCGCCAACCGCGTGCTGCGTCTCCCGGGCGGGAAAGTCTTTGTCAACCGCGAGCGCTCGCACGTCGCGAACGGCGCCCGGTCACTTCCCATCTGGAGGCGCGTGCTGCCGGCAAACGGCCGGCACCGCAAGAACGGAAACGGAAACGGGCACGGGCCCAAGACCGTCCCGGCGAGGTTCCCTCTGTGGCGGCGCCTCCTCGCCTGGTGCGGCAACGCTTTCCGGCTGGTCGTTCTCAACGGGCTTCGCAGCTGGAGCCGCGACGTACGGCTGACGGCACCCGCTCTCGGATCGATCGCGATGAGCCTCTTGCTGTGCGGGATGCTCTCGCTCGTCGGCATCTCGGTTGCAAACGTCGCGGCGCACGAAGCCGGGCAGGCATCGGTCGTTCGAATCTACCTTGCCTCCAACGCGTCGCCGGGAGCAGTGGCGGCGCTGGAGGGCAGACTGCGGGCCGACACCCGCGTGAGCTCGGTGACCGAGGTCAGCCCGGAGCAGGCCCTTCAGGAAGCCCGCGGCCGGCCCGGGCTCGATTCGCTGGCGAGCCTCAGCGACAGTAACCCCTTCCCCGCCAGTATCGACGTCCATGTGCAACCGGTGACGGCCGTGGGCGCGATCGCCGCTGAGGTCGGGGGCGACCCCGCCGTCGATCCCGCCTACCCCACCTCCTACGACCCTGGCACGTACGCCCGATTGCGCCGGATCGCGCTCATCGTCGGCGGCATCGGCACCGGGCTGCTGCTCCTGTTCATCGCCGTCGCGTATGCAGTTGCGGCCAACTCCATGCGCGCGATCGCCGCCGCGCGGCAACAAGAGGTGACCGTGGCCCGCCTGCTCGGAGCTCGCGGTTGGATGGTGCATGGACCCTTCGTCACCGAAGGACTGGTGACCGGCACGCTGGCCGGCGCGCTCGCGGGCGGAGCGATCGCCGGTGCCGTGCTGCTGGCCTCGCGCCTGGCGACCGAGACTTACTCGCAGGTCCTCCCCGGCGTCGGGCCAGAGTCGGCGCGCTACGTCATCGCCGCGGTGATCGTCGCCGGCCTCGTGCTCGGAGCGCTGACGTCGATGCTCGGGTTCCGCCGGATGAGGGCGTGAGGCGCGCGCTCGCCGGGGGGGCGACGCTAGTCGCGCTGATCGCGCTTCAGCTCCCGGCGACGCTGGCTGTCACCTCCTCGCCCTGTCCATCCCCAGTTTCGACCGCGTCAGGCGCCCGTGTGTCGTGCCCATCGGTCGACCCGAACCAAGCGCTCTATGACCAGCTTCGCGCACGGCTCGGAGGCGACCTCGCGAGGGCGCTGACCAGCCAGCAACAGCTGAGCGCCGCCCTGGATCAGTCGGCTTCGACCCAGGAGAACCTGGCCGCGCAGATCACGAGCGAGGAAGCCAAGATCTCAGACCTCGAAGGCCAGATCACGCTCCTCGACACTCAGATAGCAGCCAAGCAGGATCAGATCGACGTGGAGATGGCACAGGTTGCCTCGCTCGCGCGCGCGATCTACCGGCAGCCGGACTCTCTGCTCGTCCTGGTCGCCAGCGCCGGCGACCTGCATGACGCCCTCGTGGCCGCCGCCGACCTGGTCGTCGCGGGACAGCACGCTCATGCGGTCGAGGCGCGACTGGAGGCGGATCTTGCAGCTCTGCAGGCCGACCGGACTGCGCGGCTCGCCGACCTGGATCGCGAGGACGCTGCGATGGCGCAGCTCCAGTCGAGCCTTACAGCTCTCAATGCCGCGATCAGCCGGCAGAACGACATCGCGGGCCAGCTCGACACTTTGATGAGACAGATCACTGCCGCCAAGACGGCCCTCACAGACCAGGCACCCAGCGTCACCGCGAGCCTTGCGCATCTGCTCGAACAGCAGGAGCAGGACCTCATCCAGAGGGCGTACCAGGCGGCCTGGAGCCAGGCCGAGGTCGGGGCCGGGCAAGCGATGGTGACGCGAACCCTGCCGATCGGGACCAACCTGCTCGGCCTGAGCCTGTCCTGGCCGATCGCCGGCGGGCGCATCACGCAACCGTTCGGGCCCAGCGAAGTCATGCTGGAGCCGCCGTTCGGCCCCTATCCACACTTCCACACCGGCATCGACCTGGCGGCGCAGATCGGGACCCACGTGACCGCGGCCGCCAACGGTGTGGTGGTGGCCGTTGCTCACACCCACGTCGGTTACGGCAACTACGTGATCGTCGCGCACGGCGCCGGGATCATGACCCTGTACGCCCACCTGCTGGAGACGGATGTCACGGTTGGGGAGCTCGTCTCGCGCGGGCAGCGCCTCGGGCTCGAAGGCTCGAGTGGCCTTTCGACCGGCCCCCACCTGCACTTCGAGCTGCGGGTGAACGACCAGGTCACCGACCCCACGCCATACCTGCCGGCTCTTGGCGGCCCGAACACCCCAACGCCCTGATCTGGTGCCCCCGGAGGGAATCGAACCCCCGACCTTGACGTTAGGACCGTCCTGCTCTATCCCCTGAGCTACGGGGGCGTCGACTCAGAGAGTGTACTGTCAGGGCGCGACCGGGCTGGATTTCGGCGTGGAAACCCCGGTCGGCAGATCGCCGATGGCGTTACTTCTCAGCAATTTCACACGTTTCTCTCATGAAGCATCCAGCCGGACGCGCCACTCTGGGACCATGGAACACGACCACACGAATGACATGAGAATCCGTGTTCGCGATTCCGCAACCCGCACTCTCAACCGGCTCACCGCAGTCGTCGCGTTCGGTGCGATCGCCGGCGTTGCGGTGCTCGGTGTCGCCGGCTCCTACACGGTCTCCGGAACCACGTCATCCGCGCTGGGCGCCACCGCTTCCACCTCGACGACTTCTGGGACCACCTCAAACGCGCTCCAGTCGTCGTCGACTTCGGTCGGCTCGTCGTCGAGCACCGGCGTCGCGGTCTCAGGCGGATCCTAGCCGGCGCTGCTCGATGAACAACACGATCCTCTGGTACACGACCAGAGGGGCAGGAGCCGTCTCGCTGGTGCTGCTCAGCGCCGTGGTGGTGCTCGGAGTGCTGTCCACGCTGCGCTACGAAAGCCCGACCTGGCCTCGCTTCCTGACGACGGGCCTGCATCGAAACATCGCGTTGACGGCTGTGGTGTTCCTCGCCCTTCACATCGTCACCGCGGTCGTGGACCCGTTCACGCACCTAGGCTGGCTCACAGCCGTCGTGCCCTTTTCCTCTTATTACCGGACGTTCTGGCTCGGCCTTGGGACGATCGCGTTTGAGCTGCTGCTGGCGATCACCGTCACCAGCCTCGTGCGCGGCTTCATCGGGCACGGCACATGGCGCGCGATCCACTGGCTCGCATATGCCTCGTGGCCCATCGCGGTGATGCACGGCCTTGGCACCGGGACCGACACCTGGTCGGTTTGGATGCTTGCCATCGACGCTGTCTGCTTCGTCGCGGTTCTCGCCGCCGTCGCGGCCCGCCTGCTCACGACCTCGCCTGACCCCCTTGCAGCTGACCGGGCCCGGTTCCGCGAGCGGGTTTCGAGGAAGACTCCGCGATGAGCGCCCTGAACCTGTTCGCAGGCCCAGCCCCCTCGGCCGGTGCCGAGAGCTTTACGGACCACACGCGGAGGCTGGGCGTACGGCCGAAAGGCAATCGCGCGCTGCTCGACACGCTCGACCGCAGCGGCCTGGTCGGAAGGGGTGGCGCATCGTTCCCAGTGGGGACGAAGTGGAGGTCGGTCGCCGGGCGCTCCCGAGGCGGCGCGGTCGTCATCGCGAACGGGGCCGAGGGCGAGCCGCTCAGCCGCAAGGACCAGACGTTGATGGCGCTCCGCCCGCACCTGGTCATAGACGGCGCGCTGCTCGCGGCCGAGGCCGTCGGCGCCAAGCGGGTCCTGCTCTACGTGGGTGAGGCACATAGGGTCGCGGTGGCTTCGATGACACGGGCCCTCGCCGAACGGCCGGCGTCCGACGTCGCGCGCGCGACTCTGCTTCCAGCGCCACCGAGCTACGTGGCTGGCGAGGAGTCGGCCGCGGTCCACTTCGTCAACTCCGGTGTCGCGACCCCGACCGCGGTCCCCCCGCGACCGTTTGAGCGCGGCGTTGACGGGCGGCCGACCCTGGTCCAGAACGTGGAGAGCCTCGCCCACGCGGCGCTGATCGCCCGGTATGGCGACGCTTGGTTCCAGTCTCTGGGCCGCCACGGAGCCGTAGGCACCGTCCTCCTCACCGTGAGCGGCGCTGTCATCAGGCCGGGCGTGATCGAGGTCCCGAGCGGCTGCACCGTGGACGAGGTCCTTGAGCTTGCTGGCGGGGTCCGCGGCACGGCCCGCGCGGTGCTGTTGGGCGGCTACTTCGGAGGCTGGATAAGCTCGAGCCGGGCGGGGACGATGGCCCTGGACCCGAAGGGGCTTCGTGCCGCCGGCGGATCGCTCGGCTGCGGGGTCGTGAGCGTCCTCGACGACGTCGCCGACCCCCTTGAGGTTTCCGCACGGATAATTCAGCACCTCGCGAACGAAAGCGCCGCCCAGTGCGGGCCCTGCTTCTTCGGGCTACGCAGCCTCGCGGCCGCCACCACCCGCCTGGCCCGCCGGCAGCCGGACGACGGAGACCTGGCGCATCTGCACCGCTGGGCCGCCATGGTCAAGGGCCGTGGCGCCTGCCGCCACCCAGACGGCGCGGTCGCCTTCATGCAGTCGGCCCTGAGCCTTTTCGAGCCTGAGTTCGCCGCCGCCGCGGGCGGTCGCGGCCGCATGGTGTCCTGAATGGCGCAGCTCGAGATGTGGATCGACCGCACCAAATGCGATGGTCACAGGCTGTGCGCGGAGCTATTTCCAGAGGGGATCACGCTCGATGATTGGGGCTACCCGATCATCACGCCGGGCGCGATTCCCCCGCGACTCCTACCCCACGCCCAGCGCGCGGTCGACAGCTGCCCGGTGCTGGCGCTGGCGCTGCGGCGCGTGGCGCGTCCCTCCGCCCCCGCCCCCGCTCCCACCGCCACAACTTGAGCCCGACGCCCGTCGCATCGGTCGACGGTCGTGCTTTCGGTGGTGGGCTCAGGGTGGTCGTCACACGAGGGGCTGACCTGGCGAAGGCAAAGGCCGCGGTTGACGAACTCGTGCGAAACATCGACATGGCCGCGAGCAGGTTCCGCGCCGACAGCGAGCTGAGCCTGCTCAACGCGACGCCGGACCGTGAGGTCATCGTCAGCCCCCTGTTGGCCGACCTGATCGCAGCGGCTCTGCGAGGCGCCCGCCTCACGGGCGGCGCGGTGGATCCAACCATCGGGTCGGCGGTCAAGCTTGCCGGCTACAACACCGACTTCGCAGAGGTCGCAGCCGACGGCATGGCCATCGATCTCGTGGTGAGCCGGGTTCCCGGCTGGCAGACGATCGCATTCAACGAGACCTCTCGAACCGTCCGGGTGCCACGCGGGGTTGAGATCGACCTCGGCGCGACGGCAAAGGCCCTCGCGTCCGATCTCGGCGCCGCCGCGGCGCTCGCGACCATGGACGGCGGAGGCGTGTTGGTGAGCCTCGGCGGCGACATCGCGGTCGCCGGTGAGCCGCCACCCGAGGGCTGGCTCGTCCAGGCCAGCGAGGACAGCGGCGCGCCCATCGAAGAAGGCCAGGAGACCATCAGCATCAGTAAGGGCGGAGTGGCGACGTCGAGCACAACGGTCCGCAAATGGACGCGAGGCGGCATTGCCCTCCACCACATCATCGACCCCGCCACGGGTCTCCCCAGCGACGGCCCCTGGCGAACGGCCACCGTGGTTGCAGCAACCTGCGTCGACGCCAACATCGCCTCGACCGCCGCCATCGTCATGGGCGCGAGCGCCGCCGGCTGGCTCGAGGCGAACCGGCTGCCGGCCCGCCTCGTCGACCGCTCGGGATCCGTCCACCGGTTCGCCGGGTGGCCCGCGCCAAGCTAGTTCCCACTCGGTTCTCAGCAAATTCACAGACAATCGAGGCAGCATGAATCCTGTGAACAAGGACGGCGCCCGGGTCCTCGTCGTCGACGACGAGCCGAACATCACCGAGCTCGTCGCCATGGCGCTCCGCTATGAAGGGTTCACCGTCAAGACCGCGGCCACCGGCCGCGGAGCCGTCACCGCGGTCGCCCAATTCTCCCCCGCCCTCGTCATCCTCGACGTCATGCTCCCGGACATCGATGGGCTCGAGGTGCTCCGGCGGCTGAACGCGGCGGGCCACAAGGTCCCGATCATCTTTCTCACCGCCAGGGACTCGACCGAGGACAAAGTCCACGGGCTGACGGTTGGCGGCGACGACTACGTGACCAAGCCGTTCAGCGTCGAGGAGCTGATGGCGAGGGTCCGAGTCGTGCTGCGGCGGCATGGGACCAACCAGGCCGAGGACGGAAGGCTGACGCTGGCCGACCTGGAGATGGACGACGAGGGCCACGAAGTCCGCAGGAAGGGCCAGGTGATCGAGCTCACCAACACGGAGTACCGGCTGCTTCGCTACCTGCTCGTCAACGCGGGCCGGGTGCTGACCAGGAGCCAGATCCTCGACCACGTCTGGCACTACGACTTCGGCGGGGACGCCAGCGTGCTCGAGACCTACGTCAGCTACCTGCGGCGCAAGGTGGATCGCTTCGATCCGCCGCTGCTGCAAACGGTCCGCGGCGTCGGGTACGTCCTGCGCGCGCCAAGGCCATGACCCAGTCGCTGCGAGGGCGGCTGCTGATCGGCGTCATCTCGCTGGTGGTCATCGGCCTGCTCATTTCCGACGTGGCGACTTACGCCTTCCTGCAGAAGTTTCTCATCAGCCGCGTGGACGATCAGCTGACGAGCAATTTTCAAGCTGCTGTCGGTGTTCTTGGCGGCCCCGACGAGGGCCCAAGATCCTCATTCGGGTTTCCGCCAGGCACCGTGTTCGAGCTCACCGCTCCCAACGGAACGCTCCTCGCCCCGCCACAGGTTGTCACCACCGTCGGCTCGGCTCCCTCCAAGGCATTACCGGTGCTGCCCCGCACGCTGCCAAACCTGGGAATGGACAAGCCCAGCGCGCCATTCACAGTCGAGGGCACAGGCGGCGTGGAACAGTACCGCATGATCTCCTGGCCGGAAGACTCGTTCAATGGCAACTTCGTTGTCCTGGCGATTCCGCTCACGGACGCTCTGTCGACGCTCCGTCAGCTCCTGCTTCTGGAGGCTTCGATCACCGTCGCGGTCGTTGTCGCAACGGCGCTTCTCGCACTGCTCATCATTCGGATCGGCCTGCAGCCGCTGCAGCGAATGGGCGCAGTGGCACAGGACATCGCTGCCGGCGACCTGACCCGCCGCGTCGAGCCTGCCACCCCTCAGACGGAGATCGGCCGGCTCGGGCTCGCATTGAACGGGATGTTGAGCCAGATCGAAGCCGCCTTCGCCGAACGCACCGCTTCCAACGATCGACTGCGCCGCGTCATCGCGGACGCCTCGCACGAGTTGCGCACGCCGCTGACGTCGATTCGCGGTTACGCGGAGATGCTCCGGCGCGGCGCTGCCGAATCACCACGGGATTCGGAGGCTGCACGAAAGCGCATCGAAGAAGAGGCGATCCGCATGACGGGGTTGGTCGACGACCTCCTGGTGCTGGCCCGCCTGGACCAGGGCCGCCCGCTGGCAAGGGAAGCCGTAGACCTGCGCGCCATCGCCACCGACGCCGTCGCCGATGCGCGGGTCGTCGCTCCGCAGCGTCAGATAAGCCTTTCAGCCAACGGCCCGGTGATCGTGAGCGGCGACGACACTCGGCTGCGCCAGGTGATCGGCAACCTGGTGCGCAACGCGATCGTCCACACCCCACAACAGACGCCCATCGAGGTCGCGGTTGCGACCGACGATGGCGTCGGCCGGATGTCGGTCGCGGACCACGGACCGGGGCTTGCGGCCGAGGATGTCGACCGAATCTTCGAACCCTTTTATCGGGCCGACCCCAGCCGTAGTCGGGATCGCGGTGGCGCCGGGCTAGGTCTGTCGATCGTGAGCGCTGTCGTCACCGCCCACGGTGGGCGCGTGAAGGTCAGCCAGACAGAGGGCGGGGGCGCGACGTTCGAGGTCGAGCTGCCTCTCGCCCAGTAGAGCAGCCCACGGCGTCGACCAGCGTGGGCTCCGGCGGTCGACTCGAGACTCTAAGCAGATTCCAAGGTTTCTCTGAGGCTCGGCTGAGACTTGGCGGCGATCATGATGACATCGACACCGTGATGCACCAGACAAGCATCGGCCAGGTCCGCGACGTCGCAACGCAGAAGCTGCGCGATCTCACGATCGCGGTCGCCATCGTGGCGGCAGCCGGAGTCGGAGCGATCGCGTGGATCAGCGCCGCCACCGTCCCCGGCTCAAACGGACTTGCCAGCCTGGCCGGCAGCCCAGTCACAGAACGTGACGACCGTTCCTTTTCGAACGACGACGGTTTCGCCCAAGCGCCCCCCACCACGGCTCAGTTCGGCCCCGGAGTGGCCGTCTCAGGAGGATCGCATCCATGATGTTTCCGCACCACGCAGCCATCTTTCCGTTCGCGATCCTCGGCGGGCTCGCCTGGCTCGCCATAGTCGCGGGCGTGATCTTGCTCGCCATCTGGGCCGTGCGCGCTTTTCCAGGCGCTCAGTCGGCGCGGACCCCGGCGCCGGCGGTCGAATCCCCCCTCGATGTGCTGGCCCGCCGTTTTGCGGCTGGTGAGATCACGGCTGACGACTTCCAACGCTCGCGCGACCTGCTGCGCGGCGAGTCCCCCAAGTCATGAGGCAGAGGTCACTGGGCATCCTCGGAGTCGCGTTGCTGGTCGGCGGGGTCGCCCTCGGCATCGCAACGGGCGTGGCCGCCGCGAATTCGACGGGCAACCGCGTCGCCTGGATCGGCCCTGGCGTTCACAGGCCGGGTTTGGGCGGATTCCCAAGGCACGCCGGCCCTGGACAGAATGGCCCGTTCGTCGGCGATCCCGGCCGGCGCGAGTTCCCCGGCCCAGGCCGCATGATGCCGGGACCCGCCGGCCCGCGCCCCTCGCCGTCGGGCTGAAGCTCTGCACCTCACTCCCCCAAGTCGGTAGGGGGCGCTGCGAGCGCCCCCTGCCACACCAGGCCGACCGGCACCGCGGCGCACGGAAACATCCGGGCTTCCCTGATCGGTCAGGCGGCTTCGCGGGTCGAGAACCTCTCCCCTGCGCCGATCCGGCTATGTAGCCAGGCCAGCCGTTTCGGCGCCCACCAGTTGGCGCGCCCCAGGATGCGCATCACCGACGGCACGATCAGGATCCGCACGATCGTGGCGTCGACGGCGATGGCAATCGACAGCCCCACACCGATGGCCTTGATGATCACCACGTCGGCCATGCCGAAGGC
>JBGPOC010000059.1:0-9458 GCA_041487825.1 Candidatus Dormibacteraceae bacterium
ATCGCCTGCTTGGTAACGAGGTCGACGTAGCCCGTGAAGGCGTCCTCGGCGCCGATCGGCAGCTGAATGGGCACGGCCCTCGCCCCAAGGCGAGTGCGGATCGACTGCAGGGACGCATAGAAGTCGGCGCCGACGCGGTCCATCTTGTTGATGAAGGCGATGCGGGGCACGCCGTAGCGGTCCGCCTGGCGCCACACGGTTTCCGACTGTGGCTCCACGCCGGCAACCGCGTCGAAGACCGCGACCGCGCCGTCGAGCACGCGCAGGCTGCGCTCCACCTCGACCGTGAAGTCCACGTGTCCGGGTGTGTCTATGATGTTGATCGTGTGCTCGCGCCACTGAGCGGTGGTCGCGGCGGACGTGATCGTGATCCCGCGCTCCTTCTCCTGGACCATCCAGTCCATCGTCGAAGCGCCCTCGTGCACCTCGCCCATCTTGTGGATGCGGCCCGCATAGAAGAGGATGCGTTCGGTCGTGGTCGTTTTGCCCGCATCGATGTGGGCCATGATCCCGATGTTCCGGGTGTTCTCTATCGAGACCGGACGCTCCGTCATCTTGAGTGCCACGCTCATCTCTCTTAACTAGTACCGGAAATGGGAGAAAGCCTTGTTGCTTTCCGCCATCCGGTGGGTTTCTTCCTTACGCTTGACCGCCCCACCCGTGTTCTGGGCTGCGTCAAGGATCTCGAACGCCAGCTTCTCGGACATGCTCTTGCCGCCGCGCTGGCGGGCAAATCGCACGATCCACCGGCGGGCGAGCGCCAGCCGCCGCTCCGGCCTGATCTCGACAGGGACCTGGTATGTCGCCCCTCCAACACGACGGGGTTTCACCTCGAGCAGCGGGGTGGCGTTCCGAAGCGCCGACTCGAAAACCTCGAGCGGCTCCTTCTTGGCCTGCTTGCTGGCACGCGCCAGCGCGTCGTATACGACCTTCTCGGCGGTGGAACGCTTGCCCTTGCTCATGACCACGTTCACGAACTTGGCAATCGCCTCCGACTGGTAGACGGGGTCGGGCGCGATCACACGCTTGACGGGACGGCTGCGTCGAGGCATCTAGGCCGCCTTGCTCTTCTCGCGCTTGGCGCCGTACTTCGAGCGAGCCTTCTTGCGGTTCTTGGTGCCGGCCGTGTCGAGGGTGCCCCGGATGATGTGGTAGCGCACGCCGGGAAGGTCCTTGACGCGGCCGCCGCGGATGAGCACCACGGAGTGCTCCTGGAGGTTGTGGCCGATGCCCGGGATGTAGGCCGTCACCTCGATGCCGGTGGTGAGCCGGACGCGGGCGACCTTGCGGAGGGCGGAGTTCGGCTTCTTGGGCGTCTGGGTATAGACGCGCACACAGACTCCCCGCCGCTGCGGCGAGCCCTTTAGCGCGGGCGCCTTAGACTTCGATCTGGCCGCCTTGCGTCCCGTGCGGACCAGCTGCTGGATTGTGGGCAAATGCGTCTCCGAAAAACGGCTCAAATCCCAGGCGGCAATAGCCGATTGGGCGACAAACGATGAGTATACCCAAAACCCGACCCCCCCTTGCGGACCCGAAGCGGGGTCACTACTTCGATCCCGCGCCCGAAGCCGGGTCGAAGCCCCGAACGCTGCACCTTCACCTGAACGACCTCGCGCTCGAGCTCGTGGCCGACCGGGGCGTCTTCGGCTCGAGGTCGATCGACCTGGGGACCCTGACCCTGCTGAAGGAAGCCCCCCCGCCGCCACGCGAGGGCAACCTGCTGGACCTCGGCTGCGGCTACGGCCCGATCGCGATCACCCTGGCTCGACGGTCGCCGGGCGCACGGGTCTGGGCGGTCGACGTCAACCAGAGAGCCCTCGAGCTGGCCAGGGCCAACGCGGACAGCGCCAAAGCCCCGAACGTCACCGCGTGCACGCCTGACGAGGTGCCATCCGATCTGCGGTTCGCGGCCATCTACTCGAACCCGCCCGTCCGGGTGGGCAAGGCGGCCCTCCACGCAGTGCTGCTGCGCTGGCTCCCCCACCTGGCGCCAGACGCCCCCGCCTACCTCGTCGTGCAGCGAAACCTGGGTGCGGACTCGCTCGCCGCGTGGCTTGGGACCCAGGGTTTCGATGTGCGGCGGCTCAAATCCAAAAAGGGCTACAGGGTGCTTGCAGTGGTCGCCGGCCCGCTGCAGCAAGCCATGGAACCCGCCTCGGCCGCACCTATACTCAGGCCCGCCCCAGCTTCGAGCTGAAAAGCGCAACAGGAGCCTTGAGCTTGGCCACACCGGTCCTGGAGATCAAAGACCTCAGAACTTACATCCGGCAGCGCAAATCGCTGGTGCGTGCCGTGGACGGGGTCTCGCTTCGCATCGACCAGGGCGAGACGCTGGGCCTGGTCGGCGAGTCGGGCTGCGGCAAGAGCATGACCGCGATGTCGATCATGAACCTGCTGCCGGGCGGCGGCTACATCGCCGGGGGGTCGATCCGGCTTGCCGGCCAGGAGCTCGTCTCCCTCGAAGAGGACGACATGCGGAAGCTTCGTGGGAACGAGATGGCAGTGATCTTCCAGGACCCGATGACGTCGCTGAACCCGACGATGACGATCGGAAAGCAGATCTCGGAATCGCTCCGGATCCATCGCGGCTGGAACGCGGTGCAGGCGATGACCCGAGCCGAAGAGGTGCTTTCCGTCGTCGGCATGCCCAGACCCAAAGAGCGGCTGCACCAGTACCCGCACCAGCTGTCAGGCGGCCTCCGGCAGCGGGTGATGATCGCCATGGCGCTCGCCTGCGAGCCCAAGCTCCTGATCGCCGATGAGCCGACGACCGCCCTGGACGTCACCATCCAGGCCCAGATCCTGTCCCTGCTCGACAGCCTGAAACGCGAGTTCCAGATGGCGGTGCTGCTGATCACCCACGACCTCGGCGTCATCGCCGGGCGGGCGGACCGCGTGGCGGTCATGTACGCCGGCAAGATCGTGGAGGAAGCGCCGATCGAGCAACTCTTCTACAACACCCAGCATCCTTACGCGGAAGCCCTCCTGCAGTCCATCCCCAAGCCGGATCAGCAGCAGTCAGATCCGCTGTACAGCATCCCGGGCATTCCTCCGGACCTCGCCCGCCCGCCGTCGGGGTGCCGCTTCCACCCGCGATGCCGGTACGCGACCCGGGAGTGCTCGACGCGCGAGCCGGTCCTGGACGGAGACGATTCACGCCACCTCCACGCCTGCTTCCACCCGGTGGGCGGAGGAACTCCCAGCCGGGCTGCGGTCGAGGAGGCCGTGGCGGGGTGAGCTCGAGCGCCATCCGCGAGCTCGATACGGCCGGGAGCGCTCGCTCGGAGGTCCTGGTTGACATACGCGACGTCGTGAAGGAGTTCCCCGTCACCCGAGGTACAGTCATCCGGCGCACGGTCGGGAGCGTGAAGGCGGTGTCCAACGTCTCCCTCTCGATAGCCAGGGGTGAGACCTTCGGCCTCGTGGGCGAGTCAGGCTGCGGGAAGACCACCCTGGGCCGGCTCGTGGTCGCGCTCGAGAAGCCCGACTCGGGCGAGATCTGGTTCGACGGCGACGACCTCAGCAAGTTGAACCGCGGGCGCCTGAGAACCAAGCGCAGGGCGATGCAGCTGATGTTCCAGGATCCGTACTCGTCGCTCGACCCGCGCATGCGGGTCGGAGACATCCTGTCGGAGCCGCTGGCCATCCATCGCGTCGGGAACGCGTCGGAGCGCCGCCGGCGGGTGGCCGAACTGCTGCAGGAGGTCGGCCTGAATCCGCGCGCGGTCGAGCGCTACCCACACGAGTTCTCAGGCGGCCAGCGCCAGCGCATCGGCCTCGCCCGGGCGCTCGCACTGAGCCCGAGGCTGATCGTCGCCGACGAACCGGTGTCCGCCCTCGACGTCTCGATCCGCTCCCAGATCCTGAACCTGATGAACCGCCTGCAGGACACGCATGACCTGACCTACATCGTCATCTCGCACGACCTCGGGGTGATCCGCTACGTCTCGGACCGGATCGGCGTCATGTACCTGGGCAAGCTGGTCGAGGTGGGACCGGCGGGCGCCGTGTACAACCGGCCCGCCCACCCGTACACGCAGGGGCTCTTGAGCGCGGTCCCGGTTCCCGACCCCAGGCTCGAACGAAGCAAGCTGAAGCTCGTTCCGCGCGGCGAGCTGCCTTCCTCTGTCAACCCGCCCTCGGGGTGTCGGTTCCGGACGCGGTGCCCGCTGGCGAAGGACATCTGCGCCGAGGTGGAGCCCCCCATGCGAGCGTTTGAGACCGGCCAGACAGCGGCCTGCCACTTTCCGCTCGAGAAGCCGGTCTGAGCGTCCTCCCCGCCGAGCGGGAAGGACCCACCTGGAGGGTCCCGCACCCGCGCGCTGCGCGCGCGTCCACCCCACCCGCGCGCTGTGCGCGCGTCCTCCCCGCCGAGCGGGGAGGTAACGGTGGTCCGGCTACCGCCGGACCTACCTCCGCTGAAGCCTGACCTCGAAGGCGTCGCGCATCGCATCCCCGATCAGGTTGAACGCAACCACCGTGATCACGATCAACAGCCCCGCCGGGTAGATCAACCACCAGTAACCGGCGTAGGTGTAGCTGACACCATCCGAGAGCATGGCGCCCCAGTTGGTGGCCGGCGGCGGCACGCCCAGACCGAGGAAGGACAGCGCGGCGATGGCGAGGATGGCGTCGGCGACCTGGAATGTGGCGTTGACCATGATCGTCCCGACGGTGTTCGGGATGATGTGTCTGAGAACGATCCGGAGATCGCTTCCACCCATCACGCGAACCGCGTCGACGTATTCGCGAGTCCGCAGGCTGAGAGTCTCTCCTCGGATGAGGCGGGCGGGGACCAGCCACGCCACCAGGGCGACGATGAAGATCAGCATCGGGAGGGTCGGGATGAACATCGCCGCCAGGACGAGCAGCAGGAAAAGGGTGGGAATCGCCAGCAGCGAGTCGACGATGCGCATCATGAGCTGGTCGACCCAGCCGCCAACGAAACCCGCCACAGCGCCCCAGAGCACGCCGAACGTGGTCGCCAGCAGGGCCGCCACGACGCCGATCTCGAGTGAGGTCTGCCCGCCGATCATCAGTCTGCCGAGCAGGTCATAGCCGACGTTGTCGGTGCCCAGCGGATGGCCGGGGCCGGGCGGCAAGGTGAGGTTGGCAATGTCCGTGTTGATCTGATCGGTGCGGTAGATAAGGGGACCCACGAAGCAGAACAGGAACATGAAGACGACGACCCCCAGCCCTACGACTGCCAGCCGGTTCTCGAGGAAAACGTAGGCGGCGAGCTTCCAGGTGCTGCCGCTGGCCGTCGCCTCACCACCTTCCGCCTCGCCGGGGAGCTCGGGTCGTGGCGCGCTGTCGAGATCGCCGAACGTGGCTCGCACGCTCATTCCGTCACCCTGACACGCGGGTCGACCACGGCGTAGAAGACGTCGGCCAGGAGGTTGCCGACTACCGTGGCCACGGCGACCACCAGGGTGACGCCGAGCAGCACCGGATAGTCACGCGACTGGGACGAGTTCCAGAAGAGCAGGCCCATGCCGGGGTAGTTGAAGATCGCCTCGGTGATCAACGCTCCGCTGAAGATGCCCGGCAGGCTGAGACCGAGCAGCGTGACGATTGGGATGAGCGCGTTGCGGAGAACGTGCCCGTAGAGGACGCCGGCATTGGACACGCCCTTCGCCCGGGCCGTGCGTACATAGTCCTGCACCAGGTTGTCGAGCATTGACGAGCGCATGTAGCGGCTAAACAACGCGATGGTGACCAGGGCCAGGGCCATCACCGGCAGGACCAATGCTGCGACCTGGGTGGGATCGGCGAGATAGGTGCTGACGGCGCCCTGCGGTCCTTCCGGCGGGAGGAGGTTCAGGTTGACGGCAAACACGATGATCAGGATCAGCGCCAGCCAGAAGGGCGGCATCGAATAGAGCGCGAATGAAAGCGATGTGAAGAAGTAGTCCTCGAGCTTGTTTCGGCGGACGGCCTGCATCATACCCAGGGGGACCGCGATCGCAAGGGCGATCAGGGTGGAGATGGTCAGCAGAATTAACGTCTTGGGCAGGTGGTCCTGCAGCAGTTGGACCACGCTCTGGTTGAGGTGGTACGAGAAGCCGAGGTTTCCGTGAAGGAGCTGGCCCAGGTAGTAGAAGTACTGCTGCCAGGCCGGGAGATCCAGGCCGTTGTCGTGGTTGAACTGCGCCATCGCGATCGCCGAGGCGCGTGGGCCCAGGATCGCCCTGGCGACGCCCCCCGGGAGGAGCTTGGTCAGCACGAACGTGATGACCGTCACGCCCAAAACCACGACCGCGGATTGACCCAGCCTGCGGACCAGGAACCCGGTCATGGCACAAGCATCTCCACCGGCTGAAGCGGCCGGGCAGAGTGCCCGGCCGCCTCCTTGCCTTGTTCCTTTACGAGGAGGTGAAGTACCAGTTTTCGGGGTAGATCTGCAGCAGTGGGTCCTGCGGATCCCAGCCGTGCAGGGTCTTCTTGGCCATGGTCAGCGCGGCGTCCGCTGAAGGGATGAAGATCACCGGCAGCTGCTTGGCCACGTAGTCCTCATACGTGTAGATAGCCGAGACGTCGTTGCTTGTGGTGGTGGCGGTGATATTGGCGTCCATGGTGGGGTCCGAATACGCGCCACCGTTTGAGCCGGCTCCGGTGGCGAAGAGCGATTCACCGGTCGGGAGGTAGTCGGGGGCGTAGATCCAGCCGCCACCCCAGTTGTCCATGTCCGCGGTGGTGGTGCCGCCGAAGGCGTCGTCGATCACCGTGTTGAAAGGGTTCTCGGAGAGGTTGAGCTCAATACCGGCCTTCGAGAAGGCGGTCTTCAGGGCTTGCATCTCCTGGGTGATGGTGACCGATCCTGAAGCGTACTCGAGCTTGAAGCTGGCCTTCTGGCCCTGGGCGATGCCTGCTCCGCACTGACCGGACCCCGTGCCCGGGTTCGAGCAGACGCTCACGCCGCCGGCGTTGACGGTCCAGCCGTTGTCGCTGAGCAGCTTGGCGGCCGCCGTGGGGTCGTACGGGTAGGTATTGGTCTTCTCGCCGGGAGACACGAAGTTGCTCGCCGGCTGGACGGGCACCGGACCGTAGGTTGGCACGGCATAGCCCTTGAAGATCTGCTTGATCCAGGTGTCCTGGTCCACCAGGTGCTGCATCGCCTGGCGGAAGTAGAGCTGCTTGTAGATGGCGCCGTTGACCGAGTTCTTGAAGTTGTACTGGAAGTAGACGAACTGCCACCCGATCCACGGCGCGAAGGTGTAGTTCGTAAGGGAGTCCTTCTGGGTGACGTCCTGCGAGGGGATGTACCCGAGGTCGATGCCCCCCGAGTGGAGGACGTTGAACTCGGCGGTGTCCGTCGTGTAGGGCTGCAAGTCGAACTCGGCGATGGTGGGCTTGACCGGCCCTGAGTAGCCCGGGTTCGGGACCATGGCCACGGCGCCCTCGGTGGTGAATGACTTCAGCCTCCACGGACCGCTGACGACCTGCCAGAGGGGGTTGGTGGCGAAGGTCCCAAGCGTCTTGGACTGGCCGTCGAGGTACTTGTAGACGTCGACCGCCGTCTTCGGGTCCATGTCGTAGTTGCCGACCGGGCCCGAGTCGGAGGTCTTGTCCCACGCGTGCTGCGGCAGCGGCGTGATCTGGCTCAGCTCGTTGTAGGTGAACCAGTAGGAGCCGTATGCCTTGTCCAGGCCGAAGACGACGGTCATCGGGTCCGGGTAGGACATGCTGGTGACGTTGTCGGGAAAGTATCCCGGCGTGTAGCCGCAGTAGCCCCCGAGGTTGGCCTTATACAGGTTCATCCAGAACTGGACGTCGCGCGAGGTGATGGCGGTGCCATCCGACCACTTCTGGCCATTGAGCTTCATGGTCACCGTCTTGCCCCCGTCGGTGTACACGGGTTCGCTCGCCAGGCTGAGGCCCGAGTTGAGCTTGACCTGGCCGTTCTGACCAAACCAGTAGAGCGGCCGGTACATCAGCTCGATGAACTGGCTCAGGTTGGTGACGCTGAAGTATTTACAGGAGGTCATCGGGAAGATGTAGTTCGGCGTGGCGGCCGGGAGTTCGGCAAAGGTGGCGGTGCCCCCGGTGAGCCTCTGGGCGCCGCTGCTGCCGCCGCCGCAGGCAGCAAGCACGAGTGCCACCAGCGGGAGGATGCTTACCGCGCGTAAAGCTCTAATGCGCATACGCCTTACCTCAATAACCCTGCCGCCCTCTTCCCGACCACCCCGCCGCTGGGGTGACGGCCGGGGCGAGAGCCCGCCGGCAGCAGGTCCTACTCCTGAACCGGGATTGTCTTGCCCCGCCGGGCGGGTGTCAAGTAAGGCGCTCGATGGGTTCCTACGCGTAGTGGCAGGCGGCGACCTGGTCCTTGCCCACTGGACGCAGGAGCGGCTCCTCGACCGCGCACCGCTCGGTGGCGATCGGGCATCGCGTCCGGAAGTGGCAGCCCGAAGGCGGGTTGATCGGGCTTGGGATGTCGCCCTTCAGCACGGTTCGTTCCCGGATGGCCGTGGGGTCGGCCACCGGCACCGCCGAGATCAAAGCCTTGGTGTAGGGGTGCTTCGGGTTGTTGCAGAGCTCTTCCGCCGGGCCAACCTCGACGATCTGGCCCAGGTACATGACCGCGATGCGGTCGCTGATCTGCTCGACCACGGCCATGTTGTGGGCGACGAACAGATAGGTGAGGTTGAACTCCTTCTGCAGGTCGCTGAGCAGGTTCAGGACCTGCGATTGGATCGAGACGTCCAGGGCCGACACGGGCTCGTCGGCGATGACCAGGTTCGGGGTGAGCGCCAGCGCCCTGGCGATGCCGATGCGCTGCCGCTGGCCGCCGCTGAACTCGTGCGGGAACCGGCCGCGGTGCTGGCCGCGCAGGCCCACGATCTCGAGGAGCCTGTTGACTGCGGCCTCGCGCTCTTTGGGCGAGCCGATGCCGTGCACGACGAGTCCCTCGGCGATGATCTCGCCGACCGGCATCCTCGGGTTCAGCGATCCATAGGGATCCTGGAAGATGATCTGCATGTCCCGGCGGAGCTTTTTCATCTCGCTCGCCGACGCTTTGAAGACGTCCTTGCCGTCGAGCAGAACCTCGCCGCTGGTGGCCGGTATCAGCCGCATGATCGTGCGGGCCACGGTGGACTTCCCTGAGCCTGATTCGCCGACCAGGCCGAGGGTCTCGCCGCGCTCGATGTCGAAGCTGACGCCGTCGACCGCCTTCACCCACGCCACCGGCAGCTGGAGCAGGCCTCCCCTGATCGGGAAATGCTTGACCAGGTTGCGCACCTGGAGCAGCGGACCTTTCCTTCCCGTCGAAGCAGCGTCGACCTGTGCCAGCAGATCCTGGCTCAACTGTGGGCCGCCTGCTCGTCCTGCAACCGCTTGACCTCGGGATACAGAAAGCACGACACCTCGTGGTCGGTCGCGATATCGGCCAACGAGGGCAGGTACTTGTCGCATGGCTCGAAACGCTTGGGGCAGCGGGGATGGAAGGAGCAGCC
>JBGPOC010000060.1:0-9396 GCA_041487825.1 Candidatus Dormibacteraceae bacterium
AACGCTCGCTCTCTTGAGCCACAGGGCGCTGGATGCCCTTGATGAGCAGCGCCGACAGCGCGGTCATCGCGAGGACGGCGATCGGCACGGCGAGCGTGGGCTTCAGCGCATCGATGTAGCCGGTGACGAACACGTCATGCGCGAGCGCGGTGATCTGCTGTGCGACGGCCGGTGGCAACCCAGGCGGCAGCTTCGCTCCGTTCTGGCCGGTGCCGATCTGAAAGCCGTTGGAGGCCACAGAGTTGAACGCCGCGACGAACTGCCCTCTGAACGCCACCGGCAGTGCGGCCGCATGGCTCACCGCCTGGTCGTGAAGCGTGACAGCGAGACGGTTCTGAAGCAGCGCACCGACGACCGCGCTGCCCACTGCCGCACCCACCTGTCGCGTGGTGTTCAGGACGGCGGATGCCGATCCGGCCATCCGCGGGGAGACGTTGCGCATGGCGACAGTCGTCATCGGCGCGAAGGTCATCCCCATGCCGGCGCCGGATACGATCGCGGGGACGAGGAAGTTGATCCAGGTCGAATCGGGTCCGGCGACGAACGTAAGCGTCCCCATTCCGATCGCGAACACGAAAACGCCGGTCATCAGGATGTACTTGCCACCGATTCGATCCGCCATCCTTCCTGCGAACGGAGCCACGACCATGGACGTCAGAGACATCGGCGCCAGGGTGAGACCTGCTGCCAGGGCGGAGAAGCCGCGGACCGACTGCAGGTAGATGACGATGGGCAGGAACAGGCTCATCATCCCGAACGCGATCGACGCGGCGATCCAGTTGGCGACAGCGAAGTTCCGCTCCTCGAAGAGCGAGAGCGGAACCAGCGGCTCCTTCTGGAATCTCTCCCAGATCACGAAGAGCACCAGGAGGATAGCCCCGGCGCCGATGACCTCGGGGATGCTGATCACATAGGAGCCGATCTCTCCCCAGTTGAAGCGCTCGCCCTCGATCAGCCCGAAGATGAGGGCGAACAAGCCCGTGGTCGCGAGGATGACACCGACAACGTCCCAGCCGTGACGCCGCCCTGGGCGAAGGTCCGGGATGATCGCGAAGGTAGCCACCAGCGCGGCGATGCCGATTGGAACGTTGACGTAGAAGATCCAGCGCCAATCGATGTAGGTCACGATCGCGCCGCCAAGAGTCGGGCCCGCCAGGGTGGCAAGGCCGGCAGTCGCGGCCCAGATCCCGAATGCTGCGCCGCGCCGATCGGGCGGGAACAGGCTGGTCAGGATCGCAAGGGTCTGAGGTGTGAGAACCGCACCGCCCACGCCTTGCAAAACACGAGCTGCGATCAGCTCATTGGCGTTCTGGGCGAAGCCGCACAGGGCTGAGGCCACGGTGAAGATTGCGAGCCCGATGGCGAACAGGTTGCGCTGGCCGTACAGGTCGCCAAGGCGACCGGCGGTGATGAGGAGGACGGCATAAACCAGGATGTATGCGTTGAGCACCCACAGGATCTGATCGAGGGTCGTGTTCAGCCCGGCGCTCATGGCCGGAATGGCCACGTTCACGATTGTGGTGTCGAGCATGATCATGAAGAAGCCGGTGCACAGCACCGCGAGGACCACCCATGGATTTGTGCGCGCTTCAGTCATACCTAGTTCTCAACCTCGAGGACGCCGAATCGATTCCAACCCCGCTTGCTAGATCGAGCTCAATCCATGGGCTCGCTGTTCAGGGGTTTCTCGAACCAGGCGACATCCCAGTAACGACCGAACTTTCGGCCCTGTTCCGTGAAATGGGCGACTCTCTTGAACCCGAAACGTTCGTGCAGGGCGATTGACGCGGGGTTTGGAAGCGCGATTCCGGCGTAGGCGCGGTGAACGTCCTCCCCCTCGAGCAGCTTGAAGAGCTCGCCGTACAGCCTGGAGCCGGTCCCCCGTCCGACGGCGTCGGCGGCCAGGTAGATGCTGGTTTCGACGGACGTGTCGTAACCCCGCTTGGGCCGAAAGCGGCTGCTGCTCGCGTAGCCCACCACGGCCTCGTCCAGGACCGCGACCAGCAGCCGGTGCGGTCCGTCGGAACCGTGGTGCGAGAACCATTCGCGTCGCGCCTCGAGGGTCATGGGTTCGAGGTCGAACGTGAAGTGGGTCTCCTTCACGTACTCGTTGTAGATGTCGTTGAGCGCCTCGAGGTCAGGCTCGACAGCGGGCCGCACTCTCACCCCGCCAGTTTATTTGGCGACCGGCCGGGCGCGACGGGGGCCCGACGTGGCGACAATTGACGCGTGGACCGCATCGTCCTGGAGGGCGTGCTGCTGAGCGGGCGGCACGGGGTCCGCCAGGCTGAACGTGAGAAAGCCCAGGAGTTCGAGGTTGATGTCGAAGTCGACGCCGACCTGGCGACGCCGGGTCGCAGCGACCGGGTCGAGGACACGGTCGACTACCGTCGCCTGTATGCGATCGCCCGAGATGTCATCGAGGGGGAGTCCGCCCAGCTGATCGAGACCCTCGCGAGCAGGATCGCCGAGCGCGTGCTGGACCTCGAAAGGGTGGAGGCCGTCTCGGTCCGCATCGCCAAGCGGCCGGAGAGCATGAGGCCGATCGCGGCGGCGGCAGTGCACATCACGAGGACGCGCCGGTGACAGTCGCGTACTTCGACTGCTTCGCCGGCATCTCGGGCGACATGACTTTGGGTGCTCTGATCGACTCGGGCGCCGACCCGGCTGTCGTCGACGCAGCCATCGAGGCGTTGCGGCTCGGCGATGAGGTCAAGCTCGAGGTCAGGCTCGAAGCTCGCGGCCACGTGGGGGGAACCCGAGTCGTGGTCGAGGAGCGCGGTCGGGTCGCGCGAACCGTGCCGGCGCTGCGCAGCGTCGTGGAGGACGCGGATATGCCCGACAGGGTCAAGCGGCCCACGCTCGATGCGCTGAACCGGTTGGCCCAGGCCGAGGCGCGAATACATCACCTGCCGGAGGAGCAATTGCACCTGCACGAGCTCGGCGGAGCGGACACGCTCGTCGACCTGGTCGGCGCATTCTGGCTGCTCCACGACCTCGACGTGGCGAAGGTCTACGCCTCACCGCTTCCCGCGCCTCGCGGACGGAAGGAGGGCATGCCGTTGCCGTCTCCGGCCAGCCTGCGCGTGCTCGAGGGCACCGGGGCGGTCTTCGAAGATGCCGTAGGCGGCCGGGAACTGGTGACACCGACCGGCGCGGCCATCCTTGCCGCGGTCGCGACGTTCGAGCGCCCCGCGATGACTCTGAGGGCAATCGGGTACGGCATCGGGGCGCGTGAAACGCCGGGCAATGCGCTTGCGGTCTGGATTGGCGACGAGGTCCAGCGCGAGACAGGGGTCACCGTCATCGAGACGAACCTCGACGACATGGCGCCGAACGTGCTGGCCGCCCTGTGCGAGGACCTGATGACGGCCGGGGCGCTCGATGTGAGCGTCACGCCGGCCCTGATGAAGAAGGGCCGCGCAGGCCACGTCCTGGCGGTGATGGCGGCGCCGGAGCTGGTTGCCCGGCTCACCGATCACGTCCTGCGTCACAGCACCACGCTCGGCGTGCGGTTGACGACCACAAAGAGGGTCCTGGCTGAGAGGAGAATCGTCGAGGTCCGGACCGCGCTGGGTGCCGCCCGGGTCAAGGTCAAAGAGCTCGGTGGCAAGCCGGTAGATGTCGCTCCCGAATATGAGGACTGCCGGCGGATCTCCCGCGAGTCGGGCCGGGACATCCGGGAGGTCATCAGGGTCGTGGCCGAGGCAGCACGAAGAGAACTGGGGCTCGCCTGAGGCTGCGCGCGCGAAGCCGCGACAATTAACCACATGACCGCTCGAGTCCTCGACGGCAAGGCTGTCGCGCAGAAGATCTACGACGAGATCACCGCCGCCGTAGCGGCCCGTGTCGCGCGCGGCGGCGCCCGGCCGAAGCTGGCCACCGTCGTCGTCGGTGACGATCCCGCTTCTGCCCAATACGTGCGCATGAAACAGAGGAACGCAAAGCAGGTCGGCATCGACTCGGATGACCACCGTCTGCCCAGCGCGACCACCACCGGTCAGCTGCTCGAGCTGGTCGAGAGGTTGAACCGGGACGAGGCCGTGAGCGGCATCCTCGTCCAGCAACCGCCACCGTCACATATAGATATGACGCGCGTGATCGCCGCGCTCGATCCGGCGAAGGACGTCGATGGCTCGCATCCTTTCAATGCCGGACTGGTGGCGCTGGGGTGGCAGGGCGGATTGGAGCCGTGCACGCCGGCCGGGATCTGCGTACTTCTCGAGCACGCCGGAATCCGGATCGAGGGCGCGAATGCCGTGGTCGTCGGAAGGAGCAACCTGGTCGGAAAGCCCATGGCGCTCCTGCTGCTGAGGCGAAACGCGACCGTCACCCTCTGCCACACGCGGACCGCGGACCTGGCGAGTCATACGAAGAACGCTGACATCCTGGTCGCGGCGGCCGGGAGGGCAAACCTCATCACCAGGGACATGGTGAAACCGGGCGCGGCCGTGATCGACGTCAGCACCAACTGGGTGGACGGGATTCAGGTCGGCGATCTTGGACCCGATGTTGCGGAGGTGGCAGGATGGCTGACACCCAACCCGGGTGGGGTCGGGCCGATGACGCGCGCGATGCTGATCAAGAACACGTTCGAAGCCGAGGTCCGAAGGCGTCCCTGAGCGCGATCGCAGCGTGACGTACGAGGAGTCTCTCGCATATATCTCCCGCCTCGGTCGTTTCGGCATGAAGCTAGGCACCGAGCGGACGTCTGCGATCCTCGATCGTCTCGGCAATCCCGAGCGGGGGCTCAGGGGCGCCCTGATCGCAGGCACCAACGGCAAGGGCTCGACTGCTGCGTGCCTGGCTTCGATCCTGCAGGCGGCCGGCCGCAGGGTCGGCTTCATGCCCAAGCCCCACCTCATCTCGTACACGGAACGCATCCAGCTCAACGGCGCGCCCATAAGCGAGCGAGATTTCGTGCGCACCCTTGAAGAGTTGCAGCCGCAGCTCAATGCGGTCGCGAACGAGATGGGGCAGGCGACCGAGTTCGAGATGTTGACCGCGATGGCGCTGGCCTACCTCGGCCCGCGTATCGATCGTCTCGTCTGCGAGGTCGGCCTGGGCGGCCGCCTCGACGCCACCAACGCCCTCGACCTGGGCGTCGCGCTCATCACCAACGTGGACCTCGACCACCAGAAGTACCTCGGTGACACGATCGAGCAGATCGCACGTGAGAAGGCGGCGATCATCAAACCGGGCAACCACGTGATCACGGGCTGTGAGGGCGCCGCCCTCGAGATCGTCGAGGACCACGCGAGGAAGGCCGGCTCGACCATCTGGCGCCTCGGCCGCGAGATCGGCGTCGAGTCGAAATCGAAGGGTTGGGACGGATACACGGTGTCCGTGACCGGCCCTGGTTTCGAGCACTCCGACCTCAGCCTTCCGCTTGTCGGCGACTACCAGCCGGCCAACGCCGCCCTGGCGGTGGCTGCAGCCGAGGTGCTCGGCGACGCGACGGGCGAAGCGGTCCGAAGCGGTCTCGCCTCCACAGTCTGGCCGGGAAGGCTGCAGGTGATCGCGAGGAGGCCGCGGGTCATCCTGGACGGCGGGCACAACCCCGCGGCCATGACCAAGTCCGGAGCCTCCCTGCGCCGGCTGATCGGAGCGGAGCGCCTGGTCGCGGTCTTCGCGATGCTGAGCGAGCGCGACCCGGTCCAGCTGATGGCGGCGCTGCGAACTCTCGATCCCTACGCGACCGTCTTCACAGAGCCGGCGACCGCGGCGGGACACGCGATCCCCGCGGAGCGGCTGGCGGCCACCTTCGGCCCGGGAGGCGAGGCGGTGGTGCCTGCAAACGCCGCTCTCGAGCGGGCTGCAGAGCTGGCCGGTCCTGACGGCAACGTCCTCGTCTGCGGGTCGTTGTACCTGGTGGGCGAGATCCTGGCGCACGTGAAGGCTGACCGTTGAGCCCCGCGGTCTGGTAGTAATGGAGCCGATGCAGCAGTCACCTGCGAACCAGCAGTTCTACCGCGGCAACGATCGAATCCTCGGTGGAGTCTGCTCGGGCCTCGCCGAGGGCTTTCACGTCGATGCGCTGTGGGTGCGGCTCGGATTCGTGCTGCTCGCGTTCGTGCAGGGAATCGGAATCCTTATCTACATCCTGCTCTGGGTGCTCATGCCGCAGCGAGCCGGCTACCAGCCCGCTGGTCAGAACGCATTTGACTCGATGGCCGCTGACATCAAGCGCGCCTGGGCTGACCTCCGGAGACAGTTTGGCGGCCCGCAGTCGACCGCCTCACCCGCTCCCCCGGCGCCCCCCGGCCAGATCGCGCCGGCTGCCGCCACCGCCGCCCAGGCGCCGGCTGTGAGCGAGGCCGCGCCGCAGGCGCTGCCGCCCGCCATGCCTCCTCAACCAGCATCGCGCACCCCCTCGTTCATCCTTGGCGCGATCCTGGTCGTGATCGGCATCGCAGTCCTCGCCGCGAACACGGGCTTCGTCGACTGGTCGATCGTCTGGCCCGTGGCCCTGGTTGTGCTCGGTGTCGTGCTCCTGGTCCGCAACCTCGAGAAGAGATCCGGCCAGTAACAGGCCGTCTCCCTGGCCTGGCCGGGTTCTGGTCACATCACCGGCGGCGGGTCAGGTCCCTGAGGTCGAGCTTCCAATCGCGCTCCTGGGCGCGGAAGAAGCGCACGCAGAGGTAGGCGCAGCCGATGATCATCGGCAGCAGCAAAACCAGCCCCATCAGCGCCCACAGGATGCCGGCGCTCAGGCCGGCTCCGATGACCAGGATCGCCACCACAGCCAGGCCGCCGGCACCGATCAGCAGGTCGTTCGCGGGGCGTACCCTGACCAGCGGCGGCGCCGGCTTGACGGGAACGCTGGGCGCGCCGGGATGTGCGCGCGCCGCCGACACGACCCAGCCATAGAGAACGAGGATGACCCCGGCCAGCCCGGCGAAGAGCGCGATCACCTCGTAGATCAGGCCTTCGCGTGTGTCGGCGACGCGGCCTCCGGCCAGGAAGGCGACCGTGACCAGCACCGCGCCTGCGGCCAGCGCCAGCCACCTCACGTTAGTGGCCTGGCCCAGAAATAGATTGTCGGATCGCCCCTGGGGTGGCCGAGATGCTAGGCGCCGGCGAGCACCGGAGCGTGCGTATTGAACATACGGAAGCGAGGAGCGGAGCCGGCAACAACGCAGATCGGCCGCGCCAGGGGATGAGTTTTCGGCGCAGCCGAAAATTGCCCTGCCCGCAGGGCACGGCAACCGGCGAGCTATTTCTGGGTCGGGCCACTAGTGTTGGAGGCAGCGATCTTGGCTCGCAGGCGCCGCATGCCCTTGATCCACCGGTCGTAGTCGGCCGCCTTCCGACTGAAATACTTGGTGACCTCTGGGTGCGGAAGGATGAGAAACTTCTCCGCGCGGATCCCCTCGAGGACGACCTCAGCGACCTGGTCGGGCTCGAGCGCGCCCGCGGTCAGGAAGTCGAGGCCGTGCCGGCGCTCTGCGGCCAGCATGTCCGTCTTCACGCCCTGAGGGCATAGGCAGGAAACGCGGATGCCCTCGTCTCCGTGGGCGATCGAGAGCCATTCGAAGAACGAGAGCGCGGCCGCCTTCGTGACCCCATATGGCGCTGCGAACACGTGGTTGAGCAGCCCGGCCGCCGACACGGTGCCGAGGATGTAACCCTCTTTGCGGGCGAGCATCGAGGGCAGCGCGTGGCGGGCCACGTAGACATGGGCCATCACGTTCACATCCCAGATGCGTTGCCACTCGGCGTTCGCGGTCTCAGGCCCTCCGCCGACCGCTATGCCGGCGTTGGAGCAGAAGATGTCGATGCGTCCTTTCGCGATGTGAACCTTCTCGATCAGCTGCGCCACTTCGCTCTCGCGCGAAACGTCGCAGCGGATCGCCATGCCCCCGATCTCGCGCGCCACCGACCAGGCGCCGTCCGCATCGACGTCCGCCACGATGACGATCTCCGCGCCCGCGGTGGCAAACCTGCGGGCGAGGGCACGTCCGATGCCGCGCGCTCCACCAGTGACGACGACGACTCGGTCAGCTACTTCCATTCGGCTGCTGAATCGCGTTATGCGGTGCGAGCTTTCGGTTGGCTCGAGCGAATCGCTATGGCCGCCATTCCGATCAGGGCCGCCATGACGACGACGAACCACGTCACCGGCGATACGAGGCCGACCTCGCCCGCGAGGGCCGCGCAACCGAAGAGTGCGCACGCCGACGCCGCTCCGAGGACTAGAAAGCGGCCTCTAGGAAGGCGGCGGCGCAACGCGGCCAGTGCCCAGGCCCCGACGCCGACGCCTGTCGCGATCACCACGAGGTGCATCAGGTCGATGATCAGGCTCACAGCGGGAGTCTACCTCGTGCTGCTGACGTGTCCATGTCGCGAGAGCGCGCGCGATCCCCCAGAAGAAAATCTGAGAAATATCGGAAGTGGGTGGTTTCCGAGACCACCGATAGCGCATAGAATCTCTCCCCATGGTCGGTGGGGGCCTCGACTACAGCGCGCCCTTTCAGCGCGCCATCGAGCTGATCGGTAAGCGCTGGACCGGGGCGGTCGTAAAGGCCTTGATGCCGGCGCCTGCGCGATTCAATCAGCTTCTTGCCGGAATCCCCGGCATCAGTGACCGCGTGCTCACCGAGCGATTGCGTGAGCTGGAGACCGAAGGTCTCGTCGAGCGACTCGTGGACCCTGGTCCGCCAGTCCGTGTCAGCTACCGGCTCACCTCTCGAGGCCGGGCTCTCGAGCCTGTGCTGGCCGCCGTCGCGGACTGGGCCGACGCCTGGCTGACAACCGTCGCCGCCGCAGTCGGCTGATATAGCCAACCCCGCTGGCCGACTCTCCCGCTGATCGGCGGGCCGCCTTCCGCTAGCCGTCCGCATCCTGCTGATAGGCTTTAGCGCGATGCCGATTGGCGACTTCCTACGCCGCCGGCCGGAAGCTCAGACATGCTTGGCTTGCGGGTCCCCCTTGCCCCATGGCGCGGTCTTCTGCGCGTCGTGCGGAGTCAAGGCCGACGACCCCCAGGCGGAACCGCTCCACATCGTCGATCGGACCACGGGGCTCTTCAACGATCGGTTCGTCCGCCCCGTCCTCGAGGACGAGCTCGCGCGGGCTCACCGCTACCAGCGAAACCTCGGGGTTCTGCTGATCGAGGCCGACGGCGCCGGTTCACCGGAGGAGGTCCTCAAGACGATGGCGGCGGCGCTGGCGGGCACGGTTCGCGACGTCGACACCCCGGGAGTCCTGGGCCGCAACCCTCCGCAGCTGCTGGCCATCCTTCCTGACACGGACGTCGCCGGGACCGCCCACGCCGCGAATCGGGTCCTGTCCGCCGTCAACGAGGCGCTCAAGGCGCAGGGCGGTCACGGGTCGGTCGGGTTGGTGTGCATCCGGCCGGGACAGCGTGTTCGGGCGGGCGCGGTCATCGAAAGC
>JBGPOC010000061.1:0-9380 GCA_041487825.1 Candidatus Dormibacteraceae bacterium
GTCGCCGGCATCACGAGGGCGTTTGTCGCGCGGAGCCTGCGCCTCGAACAGCGTCAGCGTCCGCCCGGCACAGTCGGCGGCCCACACGGCCACAACTCGCCGATCGTCCTCGCTCAGCGTCAAGGCACCCGGCGCGGATTTCATACTCGAGAATTCTCCGACCGCCCGCGACGAGCTGAGCGCCTCTTCAGGTTAAACGGTGCTGGCGCGATTTCGCGCGTCGTCGGCCAACCGCGATCGCGGCGGTCGCGACGGCCAGCGCACCGACCCCGGCGGTGACCCACGGTCGAGGGTTCGTGATGGCCGGTTTCTTCTCAAGCGACATCGGCAGGAGATCGAAGTGGACGCGGGTCGCCGCAGCTCCAGGGTCGTGGGTGAAGATGATCCGGCCCGTGCCCATGCCGAACTCGGAGAGGTCGATGCGGAAGACGTACGGGTCCCTCTCATCGTCAGGGTGGAGTACGAAGCCCCTGTAACCGGCCGGCACCGGGCTCAAGACTCGAAGCATGAGCTGCCCGCGGCGGACGAATACCTCGGCTCCCGCGCCCAACATCGCCCGTGCGCGCATATCGGTGAGCGGAGCGGAAAACGGATACCAACCGCAGAAATCGCCCCAAAGCTCAGGGTGCTGTGGAACATCGGTCCGGATGACGTCGTCCGGAACGCCGAGCAGGTGACTGAGCATCCGCCCGACTTCAGCCGGCAGCCAGAACATCGCCTGCCTGGCCCCATTTGTGAACGCCATCACTCCGACTCCGTCGTCGGGAGCGAGGAAGATCTGCGAGTTGAAGCCGGGAAGCACTCCCTCGTGTTCGACAGCGGGGTGCCCGCCGAGGTTGACCCTCGAGAACGCCAGCCCGATGCCGGGAATCCGGGGATCGGGCTGATATTGGGGCGCGAACATGGTGGCAAGCGTTCCGGGCTTGAGCACTGAGCCGTGCTCGTTGGACCCACCGCCGAGGAGAGCCGCGACATAGCGAGCCATGTCTCTCGGGCTGGAGTACACGGAGGAGGCTGCGGCGGTCACCCATTGACGGTCGGTCACGGCTTTGGCTCCACCGGCCCGGAGGGTGTATCCCGTCGCCAGGCGCGACTCGACCGACTCGGATCGGAGGAGGTCGGTGTCGGCCATACCGAGGGGCTCGAAGATGTGCTCAGGGAAGTAGAGGTCTAGGCGCTTCCCGCTCACGTCCTCGACGATCTGACCGACCGTGGCGAAGTTGTGGTCGGTGTACGTGAACCTGGTGCCCGGTTCGTTCTCCTGGTGGAGCCGGCCGCGGTAATACTCACCAAGGGGGGGCAGAGGCTGTCCGAGCTTGACGCTCTCTCCGAAGACATACCTGAACGAACGCTTGAAGTCCACCATCTCGGGTATCCCGGACGTGTGGGTCAGCAGGTGCCGGATTGTCGCCGGCCGGAAGCCGGCCTTCTTTGGGATCAGCTTGTAGCCACGCAGGTACTCATTCGCGGCCGCGTCAAGGTCGACCAACCCTTGCTCCCACAGCTGCATGACCGCGATCGCCGTGAACGTCTTGGTGATGGAGGCGATGCGGAAGATCGTGTCCTCGGTTATCGGCGTTTTCGACGCGATATCGGCCACCCCGTGTGTGTGGAAGAACTCAAGGGATCCGTTCCGGACCACTCCCACTGCCAGGCCGATGGCGGGGTGGCGGTTCAGGATCTCGGTGACCCCCGCCCTCATCTGGAGCTCATCGATCTCCGGCGCGGTTCGTCCCTGCCTTTCACCTTTCCGGCGCGCGCTGGTCGCAATCACTCCTGACACCTCCAGGTTGACGTTGCACCGGCGTCGATGGAAGCGATAGGGGCAAATGACCCATGCCCGGCGCGCCAGGGTCCCCTGCGCGCATCCCGCATCTCACCCCGCAGAGGCGCGTTCCAACCGTACCCTTGCCGTCGAAGCCGCAGAACGGCTTCGCGCTCGCTACGCGAGGCTGGCAGCGAGCGGTGCTGGATGGAGCCCTAGAGCCTTCGCAATCTGGAGCAACTTCACGAGACTGTTGTACACGCCGGGGATCCAGTGGAGGATGACGATCTCCCCGGCGCGAAGCGGCCCGTGGTCGTAGGTCGTCAGCTTCCCGTTGTACATCGACGCACTCCAGAGCACGACGTACCGCAGGCCCGCCTGGCCGGCGGCGATCTGCACGTTGCGGTTGAAGTTCCCGTACGGCGGCCGACCAAGGGTCGGGTTGACCCCGAACCAGCCCCTGAAGGCCTTGGCCGCTCCGATCCACTGCGCCGCATCGGCGGCCTGGCTGAGCGGGGTCATGTCGGGATGCGAGACCGTGTGGTCCTCGATGTGGCCACCCGCGGCTAGAAAGCTTCTCCAATACGCAAGGTGCTCGGCAGCGATGTTGGAAATGAGGAAGGCCGTGATCGGGATGTGCGTGCGCTGCATCAAGTCGAGCACAGCTGCGTCCGGGTAGGTTCCATCGTCGATCGTGATGTAGAAAGCGCCGCGATCGACCGGTCCGAAGTAGATGACTGGCGCTTGCGACAACGCCCGCGGCGCCGGCGGCAGCACCCGGCGCACTGGCGGCGTGGGGCTTGGTGTTGGTGGCGGTGGCGGGATGGCGGGGATCGAGAAGGGGATCTGTGCTTGTTCCCCAGATTCGGCAACCAGATCGAGGACGCCGTAGCACGAGCTGGTGCCCCGCGCAAAGATCAGGGCGGTCGCCTGAGAGACTTCCTCAGGGAGTCCGCACGGAGCATTGCTCGGCGTGACGGGCATCGAGAAGCGAAGCGTCACTGTGGTGGCGTCCACCGTCGTGCCGACCAGAGCCGGCGGCGCCGGCACCTGAATTTCGAGGTCTACCGTGCTCGACCAGACGCTCGTCACGACGACCTTGAGGCGGCTGGTCTGGCCTGGTGCAAGCTGCAGCGTCACCTGGCGACCGCGCTCTTGCCCTACGGCTACGGTGCTGCCGGAGAGCAGCCACCCGGCAAATGGGCCCTGTCCTGGTGCGAGGGCGAGGGTCAATTCGTTGTCAGACGGCTGGAAGTTCCACGTCAGGTGCGAGCGACCCCGCGTCACGCCTGCGGTCGCCAGGACCAGCATTAGAACGATGGTCAGCGCGGCCATCCACCGGAGGGCCCGACGCCCAGGCACCCGCGTCATACTCCGCCCGGATCGCAAGGCGCGGTGGCCTGCCGGCCCGCGTTTCGGCACCGGTATTGGCTGGTCGGCGGTGATCCTGTGCGCCACTGTTGCCTTCGATAAGCACGCTAGAGCGGCAGGCCGATTGCCCGATAGGGCTGTTTGTCCCGGCCGATGGGGCTACAAGGCATTCCGCCATCGGGCGGATGGCCGTCGACCAAGGGGCCCAATGACTCTCGTCCATCCACGGGTGGCGACTTAGCTTCGATGGTGGAGTTTCGTGAACATGCGGGCAAAGAAGCGAGCGCTGGCGGCGGCGTCCTTCGCTGGGCTTTCGCTCATGAGCGTGGCAGTGTTCTGGATGGTCGTCCCTTCGTGGCCCAATCGAGGAAATGTCAGCTACGCGGTGCTGATGAACATCTTCGGAGCGGTCGCCAATGTTCTGGCCATCGGTCTCCTCACGGTCCCCGTGGTGACCGGGCGCTGGGCGAGAAACCAACGGCTGCTTGCCTTCCTGGGTGCGATCGGCGTCGGCTCGCTGCTGGTCCTCTACCTCCCCTGCGGGATGCTCCTCGAGGTCGGGGATGGATTCGGGATCGCATACGACGTTCTTGCCGCCCTGGTGGCCATTGGCACGGCGGCGACCCTGCTCAGCCTCACCTTTGCCACCGCGACCGTTGTCGGAGCCGGCCCTCGCAGACAGGGAAGGCTCACTGCGCAGGACCGCTGATCCAGTCAGGAGTTCGGACTCTCGCTCCGAGGGACGCCCGGCCCTGCTCGGGGTGTCGATAGCTCGGCACCGTTCTGATGCCTCGGAACGAGGGAAGGCCGTACCCTTCCCGTCGGAGGTCGACCGAAGACGTATGTCAGGTGCATTGCTCGAGCTTTACCGCCATAAGACCTGGGCGACCCTGCGCCTGATCGAGCACTGCCAGGGCTTGGCGGACGAACACCTGGACGCGACGATCGCGGGCACGTTCGGCACGATCCGCGAGACGCTGAGGCACCTGGTTGAAGGCGAGCTGGGCTACTCCATCCTGACGCGTGAGCCATTCCGTTCCAAGGCGGCAGCCGAGGCATTCGTGACGCCGGACTTCTTCTCTGAGGATCCGGTCCCGCTGGCCGAGCTCGCGGAGCGCATCCGAATTCTCGGCCCGCTATTCATGGCCGAGCGACCTAGATCTGATGGCTCGAATCGCGGTGTGGCTGAGGGACCGTTGGGCCGGTTGGGAACGGGAGCCCTTCACCGCCACGAGCCGCAATCATGTCTCCGTCTACGGACGCTGATCGGTCACGCGCAGCGCCGATCAAGTCGCTGGTCCTCACTCCTGAGGTAGGACCCTGTCGATCCCGGACCCTCGCATAACACGCGCTGTCGACAGGTGGAATCTGACGCTGGGCGAGCCCTACTCAAATGTCTACCCGGGCAACTTCGTCTGCCGGTGCACCCTGCCCGACGGCACCCAGGCGGTCATCAAGACCGAGCCGGAGCACAGCGGCGGCGACGAGTTCGTCGGCGGGATGGACGCGATGGTAGTCTATGGCGGGCGCGGCATGGTCCGTGTGCTGGAGCTCGCGCGCGACGAGCGAATCGTGCTGATGGAGCTGGTCGTGCCCGGCGAGACCATCTGGCGCGCGACAATCGACCGGGCCCTCGAGGCGGCGGCTTCCGTGATGCGGAAACTCAGGATGGCCCCACCGCCCGGGCACTCGTTCCCGGACGTCCGCGCCTACCATGGCGCCTGGCCGAACCACATTCGTCTGTACGGCGGGCCGGGACCGATCGACGCCGACCTGTTCGAGATGGGCGACGAGCTCTTCCTCGAGCTGTGCGACACGTCCACCGGCCCCGTGGTCCTCCACGGAGACCTGCATTACGGCAATGTGCTCAGTTCCGAACGAGAAACCTGGTTGGCGATCGACCCCAAAGGGGTGACCGGGGAGCCCTGTTACGAGGTCGGCGATCTCGTCCGAAACCGCGTCGACGAGCTGTACGAAGTCTCGGATCCCGCGCAGGCGATGCGCCGGCGGATCGAGGCGATCGCCGAGCTCGCCGGCTTCGATCGCGAACGTGTGCGCCTGTGGGCACTGGCCCAGGCAGTCCTCTCCGAGCTGTGGACGGCCGGCGACCGCAGCCGGCCGGCGAGAGTCGATCTCCGCGCCGCGCGGCTTCTGAAGGAGATCGGTCCGATCGGTTAGGAGGGCCACAAGTCAGGGAGCCGGACCCCTGGACTGAGGGACCGTCGACCCTTTGCCTCGGGCCGATCGGGGGTCAGCATGAGCCCATGCTCGGACGTTAGCCCGTACCGAGTCGCACGAGGTGAATGGGCTGATGGCAGCTCAGCAGGTCGCGTACGACGGAACTCGAATTCGCGATGACCTTGCGCGTCTCCCATCGATAAGCCTGGAGTCCAGGCTCAGGTTGTTGCACAGGCGCCGCCGGCTCGCGATCGTCAAGGAACTTCTGGCGGCCGTGGCTCCGGTACTTGCTGGGTTGGCCCTTCTGGTGCTCGCCGCTTCCGCGGCCGTCGCAAGCGCGCCCTGAGGTAGACCCCCTGGCGGTCCGTTCAAGTTATGGTCCCCAAGACCCTAACTCTGTGCTAGGGTAACAGTCGTGGCGACCAAAACCAGGGGTCCAGTGGTTCCGGCGGGCTACGACCCATCGCGATTCCCGGCGTTCGCGGTGACCGTGGACGTCGTGATCCTGACCATGTCCGACGGTCGTCTTCACGTGCTGCTCGTGCGACGTGGGGTGGCTCCCTACGAGGGGATGTGGGCGATCCCGGGCGGCTTCAAGCGGCCCACCGAGACGCTGGGCGAGGCGGCCAAGCGAGAGCTTGCCGAGGAGACCGGCGTCGACAGCGCCAGCTTGCTGACCCAGTTCGGCGCCTACGGCGATCCTGGACGCGACCCTCGCATGAACGTCGTGACTGTCGCCTATCTCGCGGTGCTTCGCGAAGTGGGCAATGTCATCGCCGGCACAGACGCTGCCGCCGCCGCCCTGATTCCCGTGGACAAGGCTTTGAACGGGAAGACCGGGCTCGCGTTCGATCACGCGCGGATCCTTCGAGATGCGGTCGAACGCGTGCGCGTCGACCTCGAGCGCACCGGCATCGCAACCGCATTCGTCGGACCCACGTTCACAATGGCCGAGCTGAGGGCGGTGTACGAGGGCGTCTGGGGCGTGCACCTCGACGGCGCGAACTTCCGGAGGAGGGTCGTCGCAGAAGACGGCTGGGTCATCCCGACCGGCCGCCGCGCTCAACCCGGATCGACGGGCGGCAAGCCGGCCGAGCTGTATCGAGCCGGGCGGATGTGGAAGCTGGGCGGACCGATCCGGCATCCGCAGTCAAGCGAGAAAGGAAAGGGAGACCTCCGATGAGAGCGGTTGTCTACGACAGGTACGGGACGCCTGACGTTCTGCGACTCGAAGACGTCGAGAGGCCGGTTCCGAAAGAGGACGAGGTCCTTATCAAGGTCCACGCTACGACGGTCAACCGGTTGGACGTCCACACCCGTGAAGCCAACCGGCGCAGCGGCCCGGCCGTGATGCTCCTCAGCCGCCTGGTCTCGGGCCTCCGCCGGCCGAGGCAGCCGATCCTCGGCAGCGAGTTTGCCGGAGAGGTCGAAGCGGTCGGAGCGGCCGTCAAAGAGTTCGCGGTCGGTGACCACGTCTTCGGCACGAGTGGGCTCAGATTCGGGGCCTATGCGGAGTTCATGTGCATGCGGGAGACCGGCCGCATCGCGCTGATGCCGGCCGGCATGAACTTCGAGGAGGCTGCGCCGGTCTGCGACGGAGCGCTCAATGCACTGACGTGTCTGGCAGCGGCAGATCTCCGGAAGGGGCGCACGATCCTCGTCTACGGCGCGTCCGGAGCGATCGGCACCGCGGGAGTACAGCTGGCCAGGTACTACGACGCCGACGTCACCGCGGTGTGCGGCACGAAGAACCTCGAGCTCGTGAGATCGCTCGGAGCCGACAGGGTGATCGACTACACGCAAGAAGACTTCACCAAGAACGGCCAAACCTACGACGTCATCTTCGACGCGGTCGGCAAGCTCTCTTTCAGACGGTGCCGCGGCTCGCTGAAGCCGGGAGGCATCTACCTGCCAACCGACGGGTTCGCGAATCTCACGTGGGCGCTGTGGACCTCGCGGATCGGAGACAAGAAGGTGGTGTTCCAGATACCACCTCGACAGACGAAGCAGGACGTCATGTTCCTCAAGCAGCTCATCGAGGCCGGGAAGTACCGGCCGGTCATCGACCGGTACTACCCACTGGAGGACGTGAACGAGGCGACTCGGTACGTCGAAACGGAGCAGAAGACCGGGAACGTCGTCCTCACGATCGACGGCGGCCTCACCGTCTGAGGCGTGCCTGAGCCGGTGGTGGCCGTCCAGGCGCACCTTCATACGCAAGAAGTGAAGAAGCCAGGCGCCGCGGCGGCACCCGACTCCTCCGTTCCGATGGGTGCGTTCGCTCAGGTGTTGGTTCTACGACCGCGGAACAAACCCACGAGCCACAGAACGGCGAGCACCACGATGCCGATCCAGAGCAGATTGATCAGCGCTCCCGCTGCGTGGAACAAGAGCCAGAGCACGAAGAGGACGACCGCCAGCACGATGAGAATGTGGATCACTTTGGTTCACCTCCTGATGCTCGGTGTCAGAGCGGCGCAGATGGAGCCCCGTCCGGCGAGCTCTTGCTGAACCACCAAGGCATCACCTCCAGATGGTCGCCCAGGCGCACGGAGTGCGCACGGGCCGGAAGCACTCGCACGAGGGTGCCAGAGGTCCTACGAGTCGCTCATCGACCTGTTGGCCGCCGCCGTCATTGCTCGTCCAGCTTCACCGCCTGCTTGACGTAGTACGCGAGCGCCGGCTTGTTCACCTCGTCCAGGTTTCGCATCCTCACGTGCCTCGAACCCTTTGCCGCGCCGCGCAGCAGGCCGTACCTGTCCTCCATCTGGGTGCCGCGCGAGAAGCCGAGCGTGACGTCCTTCTTGGTTGGGTTGATCCAGGCGAAAACCTTGTTGCCCCGGTAAACGGGCATGCCGTAGCCGATCGCCTCACGGGCGTCCGGCGCGCACTCTCGCATCAAGCTCCGGATCGCGGCGACCATCGGCTGTAGTTCGGGCTGGACCTTGCTTGCTACGAAATCGTCGACCGTCATCGACCGGGCCTGAACCACTCTCAGCTCGAAGGCTCGGGCATCAGTCCGAGCTGCGAGAGGAGGCTGACCTGGTCGTAGTACGTGTGGTACGAGACGATCCGGTCGTCTCGGACCAGCGAGAAGTCGGCGAAGGGCACGTCGATCGTCCGCCCGGAAGGCTCGATGTCCCCGTCTGGTCCCTCCAGCGGGCCAGTGTGCGTGCCCAGGAGCCGGCCTTCGACAATGACCGTGTCGCCTGCCTCGTACATGCGGGAGATTACCGCCCGGGCGTCGGGCATCGCCCGCTTGAAAGCCTCGAGGTATTGACGGAACCGCGGCAGACCGTGCACGGTGCCCATTCCCGGGTCGACCGTCTCCAGATCGTCGGCAAAGACCGTCAGCGCCGAGTCGATCTCGCCATCGGCGAAGCTCTCGTAGAACTGAGAAACAATCGTCTGCTGCCGTGTCATAAGTCCTCCGACAGTAGGTGACGCGGGGTCGAACGATGATAGCTCCCGGTAGCGGCCGGGGTGGTCACCAACAAGGGTGCGCGTGCCTGCGCTGCCCGGTTGCGATCTCATCAGCGGACTCCTGAACGGATATACGGGACTACTAGCCAGCCTGGGGATAGTAGGAGTGAAAATGAGCCTCGCCTGAGGTAAGGCACGCCGCCGCTCCCCAGCGCGGCGGAAGCGGCGGCGCTGCCTGTTTCGGTTAACGGGTGTGGTTGACCTGCGAGAGCTCGGCCAGAAGCTCGGCCAGGCGATCCATCGACTCGGTAGCACCGCTCTCCATCCCGGACTCGACCATCCCGTCGCGATCGGCGACCGATTGGAAGACGGACTGCTGCGTGAGCTTCGTTTTGCCCTCGAATTCCTCGAATGTCGCCGTTTCAAGCAACACGTGTCCCGGAACACCTTCGAATTCAAAGGTGCTGACGATCTTCTCTGGCGCGTCGACCAGGTGATACACACCGTGGAAGGCGAACTCGTTTCCCGTCGCGTCGTGCTGGACGAATCGCCATGTTCCGCCCGGCCTGACATCCATCTTGTCGACGGTCGTGGTGTACTGCCTCGGCCCCCACCACTTCGGTAGGTGCTTCGGATCCGTGAA
>JBGPOC010000062.1:0-9222 GCA_041487825.1 Candidatus Dormibacteraceae bacterium
AATAGATTGTCGGATCGCCCCTGGGGTGGCCGAGATGCTAGGCGCCGGCGAGCACCGGAGCGTGCGTATTGAACATACGGAAGCGAGGAGCGGAGCCGGCAACAACGCAGATCGGCCGCACCAGGGGATGAGTTTTCGGCGCAGCCGAAAATTGCCCTGCCCGCAGGGCACGGCAACCGGCAAGTTATTTCTGGGTCGGGACACTAGTGCCGGGACTCAGCCGGCGAAGGGCCTCACCAGCACGGCGAGCTCTTCGAGTCGGGCCAGCGCCTGGTCCCGCCCGTCGGGCGGAACATAGAAGATGCAGCGCTCGACGCCGGCTCTCTGCGCGCTCTCGAGTGCTTCCGGCACCGCCTTCGGGTACGTCGTCACCGACACGTGTCCACGGCCCGCGTCCCTCGCCAGCTGTTGCAGCTCGGCGATGCGGCCCAGGTCGTCGCCGCGGTTGGGCATCCACCCGTCCGCATAGGCGACCACGCGCCTCAGGACGTTGGGGCCGCTGCCTCCCAGGAGCACCGGGGGGTGCGGCTTCTGGACCGGTTTCGGCCAACACCACATGGGACCGAAATCGACCATCTCTCCGTGGTATTCGGCCTCGTCCTGGGTCCAGATCGCCTTCATGGCCTCCACGCGTTCGCGCATCAGCTTGAACCTCGAGCCGAACTCGGTTCCGTGATCGGCCATCTCCTCTCGATTCCAGCCGGCCCCGACGCCGAACAGGAAGCGACCGTTCGAGATGTGATCGACGCTCGCGACCTGTTTGGCGGTGTGGATCGGATCGCGCTGCACCACCAGGCAGATGCCGGTCGCGACCAGAATCTTCGTGGATGCCAGTGCCGCGGCGGTCAGCGCCACGAACGGGTCCATAGTGTGCCAGTAGGCCCTGGGCAGCTCCGCCCCGCCGGGCCAGGCCGAGAGCCGGCTCGCCGGGATGTGGGAGTGCTCGGCGACCCACAGCGATTCGAATCCCAGCTGCTCGGCCGCCGGGGCCAGCTCGGTCATCGAGATTGCGTCGTCGGTAGGAAAGATGGCGACGCCGAACTTCATGCGCTCCATGGTGACAGGCCCGACGATCAGGCCGCCGAGCTTCGCCGGTCAGTGGCGGCGGGTGCCCGTCAGCTCTTCTGGCCGGCGACGTTCAGGGCCGGCTCGCGCGTCTTGCGGGTCGAGCCCGGGAAGGCCGCCTGCCTGTCGAGGGCCCTCAACAGGGCGGCAACGGATTGGCGGTCGAGGTGGCCGCCGGCCTCCGCCAGGACGACACGGCGCGCTTCTTTGGCGCCGCACGCGTGCCGGTACGGCCGATCCGAGGTGAGCACGTCGTACGTATCCGCGACGGCGACGATGCGCGCCTCGATCGGGATCGCTTCGCCCACCAAACCGTGCGGGTACCCGCTTCCGTCCATCCGCTCGTGGTGATACAGGACGCCGAGCAGCTCGCGCTTGAAATGCCCTCCTCGCCTGAGTATCGAGACGCCGATCTCAGGATGCTTCTTCATCACCGCGGACTCCGATTCGTCAAGCGGGCTCTGCTTTTCGAGGATTGCGTCTGGTATGCCGAGCTTGCCGACGTCATGAAGAAGGCCGGTTCGCGCGAGGACTCGCAGCTCGGTGCCGGACATCCCGAGCTGACGGCCGATCTCAACGCAGAGCTGGGCGACCCGCCGGTTGTGGCCCTGGGTCTCGCGGTCCTTGACCTCGACGGCGGCCACGAGTGCGGCGATGACCTCGAAATCGAGTTCCTCGACGTCGATTGAGACCTCGAGCTCCAGGGCGGTCTGGACCACCGACCGGAAAGATCTCGCACGCGCCCGTTCGACCATCAGCGCGTACAGGGCGAGCGACACCGCGGCGAGCATCAGCAGGTGGTAGTACCACCAGCCGAAGGTCCAGACGTCGAACAGCACCATCGCCGCGGCGGCATCCGCCAGCAACACGAAAGCCGCGATCAGGAACGCCTGGCTGGCGAGGCGCGCCCTACGGTAGCTGCGAGCCTGGCGCATGGCCGCGAAGAAGAACAGGGCGATGCTCAGGATCGCCAGGGCGGTGCTGTTCGGGCGGGAAAGTGGGAGCTGGGCGATCAGCCACGTGCGGTAGACGGCGATGGCCGCATACGCCAGGAGGCCGATCACCACGAACAACACGAGCCAGCCCGCGGGCCAAAAGGGGAGCCGCCGTTCCAGCCGCGCCAGGCCGGGCATGTAGCTGGCGGCGAAGAACAGCGCCGGGACGGCCAGGCTCAGGTAGGCCGAGGCGGCCGCCGCGCTTCCGGGGTACTCCTTGAAGAGGTCCGGGACGAGGATGCCAGGGGTGGTCAGGCCGTGCACGGCGAAGATCGCGCACAGCGACATGAAGCCCAGGCAGAGGAGCAGGACCCTGTAGAGCCCGACCTGGATCGTCGCCACAGCCAGGGCCGCGGCGACTGTCGCGGCCACGATGGAGACGGCCGAGACGATGTAGAAATGCTCGTAGGGGACCACCAGCTCGCCCCCGCCACGCATCGCCGCCAGCGGAATGAAACTGGCCGGGACGAGGAGCCCGACCAGCACCAGAGCGTCCGGCCAACCCTCGAGTTGCCCAGGTCGGACGGTTCTCGCTGCCGGCGAACGCACCAGCACGGTGGCCTTCCCCCTTTCAAGTACAGGCTTACCGACCGTGGTCACGGGAGTTCTCCCTACCAGCTAGCACAACGAGTGAGCGGGGCCCCCGGGTCGCTCGATCTCCTGTATCGATGCGGCGGCTAGGCCTTCAGCTCCAGGCAGCGGATGCCAGAGAGGTCGATCCAGTAGCGGCCGCGGCCCTGGACGATGCGCATCAGGACCTGTTCGCAGGCCGGACACCGCACCACGACTCCGGGGGCGTTCAGGTACACGTCGACGCGCCCCACCGCGTGAACCTTGCCGCACCCGCCGCATGTGCTCTCGGCGTTGGTCATCTCCATCGTGAAGATCTCGCGCAACAGCCCCGCGATCGCGTTGCCGTCGAGCTTCAAGTCGGACTGCTGCATGGTCATCCTCCTGTGGCTCCAAACCTCTCCGTCTTTATCCAGCCGGCGTCATATCCCGACTCGACCAGCAGGGCGGAGGCCGTCTCGACGAACACCGTCGGCCCGCAGATGAACACGGCCGGGCTGTCCTTCCGCGGCCACGCGACCTCGGCCATCATCTCGCCGTCGATCCGGCGCGCGTAGCCCTCCCAGCCGGCGGGGTGCGACCTCGTCAGCGTGTGGGATACGGAAAGCCGCTCGTCCGCAGCCGCGAGCCGGGCCAGCTCGTCTCTGTAGATGACGTCCTCGATCGAACGGGAGGAATAGAGAAGACGGACCCGGGCCGTCGCTCCGGCGGCCGCGTGGTGGCGGATCATCGCCATCAGCGGAACGATGCCGGAGCCTCCAGCGACCAGCAGCAAAGGCCGGTCCTCGCCCGCCGTCCAGACGAAATAGCCTCCGATCGGCCCGCGGACCTCGACCTTGTCGCCGACCCGTACCTCGCCGGCCAGATAGGGCGACACCTCGCCGTCCGGCAACCGCTCGACGGTGAGAATCACGCGGGGGTCGTCCGGGGGCGAGGCGATCGAATAGCTGCGCTGAGCCTGGTACCCGTCTTCCGCAGTCAGGCGCACGTCAACGTGCTGACCCGCGAGGTGTCCCGGCCAGTCGGGGACTTCCAGGGCGAGGCTGGACACCCGGGGCGTCTCCTGGATCAGCTCGGCCACCTCGCCGAGCTGCCAGGTCAGTCGCCCCAGTACCGCTGCTCGCGCCATGGATCACCACGAAGGTGGTAACCGTTCGATTCCCAGAACCCGGGCTCGTCTTCGTTCTGAAGCGAGATGCCGCGCACCCATTTGGCACTCTTCCAGAGGTAGAGGTGCGGGACCAGGAGCCGGGCCGGGCCCCCGTGCTCCGGCTCCAGGGGCCGGCCGTCGTACTCGAATGCGATCCAGGCCTTGCGCCCAGTCAGGTCGTCGACTGGCAGATTGGTCGTGTACCCACCGTCGCTGTAGGCGACCGCGTAGTCGGCGGCGGTTTCGACGTTGTCGAGGATGGTGTCGAGCGACACCCCGGTCCACGCGGTGTCCAGCTTCGACCACTTGGTCACGCAGTGGATGTCGACGGTGAAGCTCTCGCTGGGCAGCGCTCGAAATTCCTCCCAGGTCCATCGCTTGGGCTCGTCCACCTCGCCGACGATCGAGAACGTCCACTCGGCCAGAGGGACCCTCGGGGTTGGACCGGCGGACAGCACCGGGAAATCGCCGGCCACGTGCTGCCCGGGCGGCACGCGTGCGCTGCTCGTGGCATCGCGACGCTTGCCCTTGAACCCGCGCGAGACGAAGGCCACCTAGAGCGCGCGCATCCCAAACCGCCCGCGCAATCCCTTCTTGAGCCCGTACCAGCCGCCAACGGGATTCTTCGGCGAGCGGCCCCAGGCTTCGACAGTGCCTTCCGCCGCGGGCTTCTGCTCGTCGGCGCTGCCAAGCGGCATCCAGTCGCCGTGCTTCTTCAGCATCGCGTGCAGGTCGTCGAGGCAGCGGAGGTCGTACCTGAGCTCTGTCTTGCCGACGGTGCAGACCAGGGCCGGCGGGTTGAGGGACTCGTCGCGATACATCTGGTACTCGGACGACCCGCTCGGGGTCTTCAACACCCACGGCGACTGCTTCGTGCCGGATCTGGTCGCTTTGGCGTTAGTCATCTCCTTCCTCCTGGCCCGTGTGGTCACGATCATAGGAAATTGATCCGAGTGAGCCTCCAGAGCCTGCCGGGAGGGTACAACGGACTGCCTGTCACCAGGTCGACGTCCAGTGAGTAGTCGCCCAGGACCAGGTGCTCGGAGCCTTCGCGTGTGCTCGCCGGCAGCGGTTGATCGACGACGAGGGCGGGCGCAACCAGGCTTTGGCGGAGGATCATCCCCGGCCACTCGACGAGGTCGACGTCCACCGTCGAGAGCAGGTCGGACTGCCCGCCCCACGGCGTCGAGTAGGTGGCCACCGCCTGGTTCCTTGCGATCACCCGGCGAACGTGCAGGCCCGAGCGCATCGAGGCGATGAGGGACTTCGCCGACGCGAACGCAAGGGCGAGCGTCGGCTGGCCCATGACGCAACCGAAGAGGGTCACGTTGTGGCCGTCGACCGAGACGACCGCGGCGAACAGGAAGTTGGCCCCGTCCGCGAGGCCGGACCCGGTCTTGATGCCCACGATCCCGCTCTGGCCGAGCACGCCGTCGACGTTGTAGACGGTCCCCGCGACCGGGAGCTCCGCTTGTTGCATGGCGACGATCTGCGCGAAGACGTCCAGCTTCATCGCCGCCATGCCGAGCGCCATCAGGTCGCTCGCCGTGCTCACCGTCTGGGGCGACCTGCCGCTTGTGTCCGCGAAGGTGGTGTGCGTCATTTGCAGCTCGGCCGCCCGCTTGTTCATCGATGTCACGAATGCGTCGATCGAGTCCGCGTCCCAGCGTGCGAGCGTCTCGGCGAAATTGTTCGCGGATGGAATGAGCAGCCCCTCGAGGAGCTGGAGCTCGGTCAGCTGCTCGCCCGCCTCCACCTCGACGACCGATTGCTTGTCCGCCAGGTCGGCCTGGTATGACTGCACGTCGGCATCCGTGATCGTGATCGTGGGGCCCGGCTGGTCTTTCTGAAGCGGCTTGTCGGTGAGGATCACGAGCGCGGTCATCACCTTGGTCACGCTTGCGGCCGGCACCGGCTGATCGTCTCCGGAGTTGGCGATGGAGCCCAGCCCTGACACCCCGATCGCCCCGGAGCCGGTGGACGGCCAGTGAATCGCCGGTGGCGTTCCGGGCACCATGTCCTGCGCCGGCAGCGAAGGCGTGGCCGCCACGGCGGGAATCGGGCGCAGGTAGTTCACCGCCACCAGCACCACGGCGAGGGCCACAAGGACGACCGCCAGTCTGCGCCTCGTCACCTCGAACATGATGAAGATTGGGGCAGGCAAAAGGGCGCCAGACGGCCGAGTAAACTTCGGTGCTTGAATCTCGTGACGATCGCTCCGCTCGTCACTGCGGGGATGTTCGGACTCGTCTCCGGTTTCAACGACGGCGGCAACCTCATAGCGTCGTTCACGTCCGGCCGTGTCATAACGCCTCGGGTCGCGGCATTGCTTCTCCTGGTCAGTCTCGCCGGGCCGTTTGCGCTCGGAACAGCGAGGCCGAGATGAGCCAGATCCTGAAATCAAGGGAGATCTACCGGCACCTGAAGAATTCTGCGGACCGCATCGACAGGGCCGCCGACGAGATCTCGGTCATCGTCATCAAGCGCAGCTAGCGGGGGGAACAAACCTCCGCCCCGCTTCGGTTTGGACCCTTGATGAAGAAACTCGACGGCATCCATCACATCTCCTCGATCACCGGGGACGCCCTCGGCAACGTCGCCTTTTACGCCGGGGTCATGGGTCTCCGCCTGGTCAAGAAGACAGTGAACCAGGACGACCCGACGGTCTACCACCTCTTCTATGCGGACGAGAACGCGAGCGCGGGAGCCGACATGACGTTCTTCGAGTACCCGGGCATCGGGCGCGGCCGGGCCGGCGCCGGAATGATCCACCGGATCACGTTCCGAGTCGGTTCAGAGGTGGCGCTCGGTTTCTGGAAGCGCAGGCTCGCGGCCGCGGGAACCGAGTCGGAGTCCGGCGATGCGCGACTCCTCTTCGCCGACCCCGAAGGCCTGGGACTAGAACTGGTGGTCGCGAATGCCGTCGACGCGCCGCTGATCGCCAAGCACCCCGACATCCCAGGGGAGTTCGCGCTGCAGGGATTCGCGGGAGTGCGGGCATATTCGAGCGCGCCCGAGCGCAGCCGCGCTCTGCTCGAGGAGGTCCTGGGCTTCCAGGGCACGGGACCAGGCCGATACGAGTCGCGCGGCGAAAATCGCGGCTCTTCCTTTATCTATGACCCGGCTCCCGAGAGCCGCGGCGTGAGCGGCGCCGGGACGGTCCACCACGTGGCCTGGTCGTCCACGCTAGACGACCACGCGGCATGGCGTGACAAGGTGGCCGCAGCGGGCGTGCGCCCGACGCCCATCATCGATCGCTACTACTTCAGGTCGATCTATTTCCGAGAGCCGAGCGGAGTGCTGTTCGAGATCGCGACCCTCGGACCCGGCTTCACCAGCGACGAGCCACTGGAGCACCTGGGTGAGCGCATCGCGCTGCCGCCGAACTTCGAGCACCTTCGCGAACAGGTCGAGCGAACGCTGACGCCCCTGCCCAACCCGCGCGCGACCGCCCGGGCATCGACTGGCAGATAGGTCGCGCGGCCGCAGCTGAGCTCAGCCGGCGGCGCCGATCGCGTTAGCGATCTTCGCCCTCACCGCCGGTGAGGCCAGGCCTCGGACCGCGAGGGTCGTGCGTCGGCGCACCACGTCATCGACAGTCGAAGCCCATTCATGCTCGAGCGCGTGGTACGCCTGCGCCCAGACGTCGGGACCGTCCGGATGAATTCGCTCCAATGCGTCCGCGTGCAGATTGCGCTGAGCCAGGACCTCAGGCGAATCGCAGCCGTAGACCTGCGACAGGTGCAGGGCCACGCCCGGATCGACGTCCTGGCCCAGGTCTACCGGTTCCCCGGCCGTTTCGGGCAGCGGCTCGTCGACCAGTCCCAACGCGGCGAGGCGAGGGTCCACGAGCCGGTGGAGCACGTCGAGTGCGATCCGCCGGTGGGTCGTGAGCTTGCCGCCCGCGATCGAGACCATGCCGTGCGCGCCGGTGCGAACCAGGTGCTCACGGTGCGCGCCGGCGGTCGAGCCGTCGCCGATCGGAAGCACTCGGAGTCCGGCGAATGAGTAGCGCACCGCGTCGGGGCGAACGACGTCGCGAGGCAGCGCGACCGACGCCTCAGCCAGCACCTGGGCCACGTCCGCGTCGCTGACGGAGCTGCCGCCGGGGTCCCCTTCGTAAGCGCTGTCGGTGGTGCCGAGCATCAACATGCCCTGCCAGGGGATCGCCATGGTGACGCGCCCCTCGTCGAGAGGGACGACCACGCCCGCGCGCCACTCCGCCTGCGCTTCGAGCAGGAGGTGGACGCCCTTGCTCAGGCGCGCCATGGGTTCGCACGACGGCTCCTCCAGCCGCCGAATGCTGTCGACCCATGCGCCGGCGGCGTTGACGACATGCTCGAAGCCGACCTCGACGGGGCCTTCGGCGATGCCTCCCTCTATGCGAGCCAAGCCCGGGCGGCCGCGGCGAAAGGCGATTTCCGTGACTCGCGCGTGGTTGAGCGCGACGACACCACGGTCGACGCCGGCGGCAACGGTTGCGAGCACCAGCCGGGCGTCGTTGGTCTGGCCTTCATCAAACAGCCCGCATACGGTGAGGCCGTCGGTGCGGAGAGACGGCACGAGCCGGTGTGCGCCGCGGGCGCCGACCAACCCGACACCCGTCCCGCGGAAACCGCACAGCGCTCCGTAGGCGAGGACGCCCGCGCCGGCAAGGGCGGGGCCCTTTGGCCCGCCCCTGTAAGCGGCCAGCACGATCGGCATGCGCTGTACCAGGTGCGGCGCCACGCGCGTCATCAGCGCCCGGCGCTCGCGCTGCGACTCCCAGACCAGGCCCAGGTCGCCCATCGGAAGGTACCGGAACCCGCCGTGGATGAGCTTCGACGAGCTGCTCGAGCTGGCTCCGCCGAAGTCGCCGGCATCGATAAGGGCCACCTTCAAGCCGGCTCGTGCGGCGTCGTAAGCGACGCGGCTGCCAATGATGCCGGCGCCGATGACGAGCAGGTCGAAGGTGCGATGGTCCAGGCGCGCTCGCGCAGCATCCCTTTGCGCGCTCATGCCTGCCTCAGCCGGTGCGACGCCGGTTCCGCGTGCGGGCCCGACGAAGCCGCGAGTGCCACGGCCGCCGCCAGGCGCGCGAGGGCCCTCCGCCTGAGCTCGGGATATGCCGGCAGGAATACGAGGCCTGCCATCATGCGGCACGCGTTGACGGGATCGGCTTCCGGGCGATCGGGAGGAGCAGCCACGGCCAAGACGCTGGTGGCGCCGCGAGCAGCATCGAAGCCGGCGCGGCGGCAGCCTTGGATCAGCTCGTCCGGCTGGGTGGTCAGCACGGGGAACAGCCAGTGAGTCCGCGTTTCCATCGCAGCTCCGGCGAGCTTCAGCCCAGCCGGAAGGTGGGCCATTAGCCAATCGCCGGAGGCGGCCCGCTTTCGGAGGCGCTCTTGGTCGAATGTTCGAAGGCGGTGCGACAGCGTCGCCAGAAGGGGTGCAGACGGCCTG
>JBGPOC010000063.1:0-9190 GCA_041487825.1 Candidatus Dormibacteraceae bacterium
ATACACCGGAAGGAGAGAGCCGGGTCGGCGAAGCCGACGCGGCGATGAGAGGGAACCATCCGGGTTCCCTCTCATATATTTATGCTATCCTATCTCGCGTGATAGGCATGCCAGTCTCGGGACTTAGGCGGCCCTAGGCTCAATGGTCGAGCTCGAGCGACGCAGCGCATTCACCCGCGCGCAGGAGGACTACCTCAAGGCGCTCTACCAGCTTCATGGCGACCAGCGCCCGGTACCGACCCGGGAGCTGGCCCAGCGCCTCGGCATCTCCTCGCCCTCGGTCAGCGAGATGGTCACTCGCCTCACCGCCCAGGGACTGGTGGTGCACGACCGGTACCGGGGCCAGCAGCTGACCCGAGATGGTCGGAAGCTGGCGGTTGAGCTGGTTCGCCACCACCGCCTGCTGGAGATGTTCCTGGTGCAGGTGCTCGGCTACAGCTGGGACGAGGTGCACGACGAGGCCGAGCGCCTCGAGCACGTCATGTCTGAACGCATGGAGCAGCGCATCTTCGAGCTGCTCGGACGCCCCGAGCTCGATCCTCACGGCCACGCCATCCCAAGCGTCAGCGGCAAGGTGCGTTCGCTCAGCGAACGCCCCCTGAGCGAATGCCGTGCCGGCGAGAAGGTTGTCGTCCAGGGCGTTTCCGACGAGGACCCGGCCCGCCTCCGCGAGCTAGAGCGTCGAGGCCTGCTTCCGGGCACCCGCATCGCGGTCACCGCGGTGAGCGAGTACGAGAGCCCCATCGAGGTCCGGATCAAGGGCCGGCGCGTCAGCATCCCGCTCGGGCTGGCCCGAGGCATGTTCGTCGAAGGAGCCGGCCAAAGTGGCCGTTGAGGCACCAACCCCGGCTCCGGCCCCTCCGCCGCTCCCCCAGCATCCGGTCAAGGCGGTCCCGGATCCGGTAGCCGTTGCGCTTCCCGGCGAGGAGCGCGTGCTCCGGGCTGCGGAGAAGGCGCTGAGCGGTCAGACCCGAGGCCTGCGCGCGCTGCTTCCGTTCCTGGGCCCGGCCTTCGTCGCTTCGGTCGCCTATGTCGATCCCGGCAACTTTGCGACCAACATGGCGGGCGGCGCGCAGTACGGCTACATGCTGCTGTGGGTGGTCCTCGCCGCCAACCTGATGGCGATGCTGGTCCAATCGATGAGCGCCAAGCTGGGGATCGCGACCGGGATGAACCTGGCCGAGGTCTGCCGGCTGAAGTTTCCCGCCCCTGCTGTCGTCGGCCTGTGGATCCAGGCCGAGGTGATCGCGATGGCCACCGACCTGGCGGAGTTCATCGGGGCCGCGATCGGCATCCACCTCCTGTTCCCGGGTGTGCCCCTGTTCGCGGCAGGCATCATCACCGCGATCGCCGCCTTTGGCATTCTCGTCATCCAATCGCGCGGCTTCCGCGGCTTCGAAGCCGTGATCACAGGGCTTGTGGGAGTGATCGTCGGCGCCTTCGCTTTCGAGGTGATTCTCGCCGAGCCTTCGGTATCGGGGGTGGTGACCGGCCTCGTCACGCCCAGGTTCGACGGCACGGAGAGCGTCCTGTTGGGGGCCGGGATCCTCGGCGCGACCGTGATGCCTCACGTGATCTACCTGCACTCAGCCCTGACGCAGAGGCGCGTGGTGGGCGCCACGGACGCCGAGCAGAAGAAGATCTTCAGCTTCGAGCGATGGGATGTCGTCATCGCGATGAGCCTGGCGGGGCTGATCAACATCGCGATGCTGACCATCGCCGCCGCCGTGTTCCATGGCCGCGGAATCGGTCCGATTCAGAATCTCGACCAGGCCTTCACGGGCCTGGGTGTCCAGCTCGGCAACGGCGCCGACGTCTTCTTCGGGCTCGGGCTCCTTGCATCGGGCCTGTCGTCCTCTTCCGTGGGCACGCTTGCGGGCCAGGTGGTCATGCAGGGCTTCATCCACCGCCAGATCCCGCTGTTCCTTCGCCGCGCTATCACGATGGCGCCTGCGCTGATCGTGATCGCGATCGGGTTTGATCCCTCGCGCGCCCTGGTGCTCAGCCAGGTCGTACTCTCGTTCGGAATCCCCTTCGCGTTGATCCCGCTGCTCGTGTTCTGCCGCGATCGAGGGCTCATGGGCACCCTGGTCAACCGTCGAGCGACGACGCTGATCGCCACCGGGGTGGTGGCTGTGATCGTGAGCCTGAACATCTTCCTGATCACGCTGCTGATCACCGGGAGGTAGGTCCGGCGACCAGCCGGACCACCGTTTCCTCCCTGCTCGGGGGGGAGGACGCGCGCGAAAGCGCGCGGGTGGGGCGGACGCGCGCTGTGCGCGCGCCAGGAGGCTTAGGCTTTCGTAGGTGAAGCTCGGCGTAAGCGTCGGTTACTGGGGTTTTGGTCTGACCGCCGCCGACCAGCTCGAAATCGCCCGCACCGCCGAAGAGCTGGGCTACGACTCGATCTGGACCGCCGAGGCATATGGGTCGGATGCGGCCACCGTCCTGGCCTGGCTGGCGGCCGGCACGAGCCGGATCAAGCTCGGCTCCGGGATCTTCCAGATCCCAGCGCGGAGCGCTGCGATGACGGCGATGACGGCTGCGACCATCGATCAGCTCTCGGGTGGCCGGTTCCTTCTCGGCCTGGGCTCGTCGGGCCCGCAGGTCTCCGAGGGCTGGCATGGAGTCCGGTTCGCCAAGCAGCTCCAGCGCACGCGCGAGTACGTGGCGGTGGTGCGTATGGCGCTCGCACGCCAGCGCGTGGAGTTCCACGGCGAGACTCTCGAGCTGCCGCTGCCGGACGGGCCGGGCAAGGCGCTCAAGCTGACGATCTCCCCGTTCCAGGAACAGATCCCGATCTACCTTGCGGTGCTCGGTCCGAAGAACGTCGCGCTGGCGGGCGAGATCGCCGACGGCTGGCTGCCGGTGCTCTTCTCTCCAGAGCACACATCAGAACTGCGGGTGCCGCTGGAAGAGGGCGCAGCGCGGGCCGGGCGATCGCTAGACGCCTTCCAGATCTGCCCCAACATCAACGTCATGATCAGCGACGATGCCCAGTCGGCGCGCGATTCGATGCGTCCGATGCTGTCGCTCTACGTCGGGGGCATGGGCTCGCGCGACCAGAATTTCTACAACCGCCTGGTCTCGTCGTACGGGTTCGAAGCGGCGGCGCGGGAGGTCCAGGACCTTTACCTCGCGGGCAAGAAGAGCGAAGCGGCGATGGCGCTGCCTGATGAGCTGATCGACGCGGTGACCATCGCGGGCCCGAAGGAGCGGGCGAAAGAACGAATTCGCGCTTTCAAAGATGCAGGCGTCGACACTTTGATCGTCTCTCCGATGGCGCTGGACAACCCAACGCGCCTGGAGCAGCTCCGACTGGTGTCTGAACTTGCAGCCGAGGTGGGCTGATGGACGAGGTACTCAACCAGCCGCCTCCTCTCGTCGACTACAACCTGTTCGACGCCGACGCCCCGCTGCGCGAAGCGCTCGAACGCGAGGGGGCTTCATGGGCGCTGGACGTGGTGCGCGACCTGGGGCGGATCGCGGGCACCGAGGAGGCGATCAACTGGGGCTTCCAGGCCAACTCGAACCCGCCGCAGTTGCGCACCCACGACCGCTTCGGAAATCGCATCGACGAGGTCGAGTTCCACCCCGCCTGGCACCGCTTGATGGAGGTGGCGATCGGGCACGGCCTGCACGCGCTGCCGTGGCGCGAGCCTCGCGAGGGTGCACACGCCGCGCGGGCCGCCGGGTTCTACGTTTGGTCCCAGGTCGAGGGTGGACATGGCTGTCCGGTGTCGATGACCTACGCCGCAATTCCGGCGCTGCGCACGCAGCCGGAGCTCGCCGCCGAATGGGAGCCGCTCATTACGACCCTCGAGTACGACCCGGGCCTGCGGCCGCATGCGACCAAGCGCGGCCTCCTCTTCGGGATGGCGATGACCGAGAAGCAGGGCGGCTCCGACGTCCGTTCCAACACCACGCGCGCCATCCCCACGGGAGCCGGTGGACCAGGTGCCGAGCATCTGCTCACCGGGCACAAGTGGTTCTGCTCAGCGCCAATGTGCGACGCGTTCCTGGTCCTCGCGCAGGCTCCCGGCGGCCTGTCGTGCTTCCTGCTTCCACGCGTTCTCTCCGACGGGACCCGCAACCGGTTCCACATCCAGCGGCTCAAAGACAAGCTGGGCAATCGCTCCAACGCGTCTGGGGAGATCGAGCTCGACGACGCGATCGCCTGGATGATCGGGGAGGAGGGAAGAGGCGTCAGGACGATCATCGACATGGTCAACCACACGCGGCTCGACTGCATCATCGGATCCGCCTCGCTGATGCGGCAAGCCGTGGCACAGGCCATCCACCACGCCGCGCACCGCAGCGCCTTCGGCCGCCTCCTTACCGATCAACCGGCGATGGTCAACGTGCTCGCGGACATGGCGGTCGAATCGGAGGCGACGACCGTACTGATGATGCGGCTTGCCGGCGCGCTCGACCGAACAGGTGATGAGGCCGAGTCGCACTTCCGGCGCGTGGCCATCGCGGTGAGCAAGTACTGGACCTGCAAGCGCGCCGAGACGCTCGTCGCCGAGGCGCTCGAATGCCTGGGTGGCAACGGCTACGTCGAGGAGTCGATCATGCCTCGCCTGTATCGAGAGGCCCCGGTCAACTCGATCTGGGAAGGCTCGGGCAATGTGAACGCCCTCGACGTGATCCGCGCGATGGACCGGGAACCGGAATCCGTGACCGCGTTCGTCGCGGAGCTCGAACTGGCGCGTGGCTCGGACAAGGCGCTGGACCGATCGATCGACGCCCTCAAGAGCGAGCTTTCAAAAGGCCCAGCCGCCGAGGCGGGGGCGAGGCGCCTGGTCGAGCGCATGGCCGTCGCGCTCCAGGGGTCGCTCCTGGTCCGCCACGGCGACCCCGCCGTGGCCCAGGCCTTCAGCGCCTCGCGCCTGGGCGGCGATTGGGGCCACTCGTTCGGGACCCTGCCCCAGGGGCTCGATCTCGGTTCGATCGTGCAGCGCCATCGCCCGCGTACGTAGATTGGTCGGGTGAGCGTCCGGTCCGGGGAAATCGCGGCGGTCTGGCCAAGGTCATCGCTCGCGGGAATCCGGCCCGAAGAGCTCCTGCTCGTCTCCGACTTCGACGGCACGCTGGCGGAGATAGTTCCCGAGCCGACCCTCGCCGTGGGGCTGCCGGATTCCCTTCAGGCCCTCCGCAGGCTCGCACCTCTCCTCGCCAAGGTGGTCATCCTGAGCAGCCGCACCAACCCCGAGCTCACCGGCCTCGTCTCCGTTCCCGGGGCGTTGCTGATCGGCGACAGCGGCCTTCCGCCGCCCTCTCGCGAGGAACTCGATGCGTTGAAGAGGTTCAACGCCGAGGCCGCGAAGCGACTTGGCACGACACACGGAGCGTGGATCGAGATCAAGCCGGCAAGCAGCGCGGTGCACTTCCGAAATGCGCCGATAAGCGGCCAGGAGGTGCTGGACCTCTTGCGGCCCGTGCTCGAGCAGACCGGCCTCTACGGCGGACTCGGGCGCAAGGTGATCGAGGTCCACTCGCCAAACGCCGGGAAGGGCAACGCGCTGGCGGCGCTCCTGGCCCGCGTGGGGCCGGGCGGTCTCGTCTGCCTCGGCGACGACGAGAACGACCGCTCGGTTTTCGAGGAGGCGAACAAAGCTTCACTTCCGCATCTTTGCGTCGGCGTCGGGTCAGCCGAGGCGCCTCGCGACCTCTTCGAGCACTGCGACCTGATCGTCGAGGGCCCTGCGGAAGCTTCGGCCTTTCTCCGCAGCATCGTCGACTGGGCGACCGCCGGATAGACGGCTAGGCGCGCACGGGCGTCACGATCAGGTCACGCAGGTCCTGGACCTGCCGGCTGATCCACCGCGTGATGTCGTTGCTCCGTACGACCTCGCGTGCTCCTTCGTTCAATCGCCGGCGTTCCTCAAGGCCCATCGTCAGACCCGTGTACATCGCGGCGGCCGTGGCCTCCACGTCGAAGGGGTTGATTGACAGGACGAATGCCTGCAGCTCCTCGTGTGCGCCCGCATTTTCAGACAGCACGATCACGCCGTTGGTCGCGTTGACGAGCGCGCCCTCCTTCACCACCAGGTTGAGCCCGTCGTACACGGGATTGACCAGCAGCACGTCGTAGTTCTTGAGCGACGCGACGGCCTTGCGCTCGCTCTCACCGATCTCGAGGCGGACCGGCTGCCATGTATCCGTGCCGAACTCGCTGTTGATGCGACCCACCGCCTGCCGGATCTGGCGCAGGTAGCGGCTGTATACAGCGACGTCCTGGCGAGACGGCTGCAGGAAGGCCCAGAACTGGACCTGTCCGTGCAGCTCGCGGTGGTACCGGAGGAGCTTGTCGAAGGCGATGAACCCGCGCACGATGTTCTTCGACGGGTCCGTTCGGTCGATGCGACAGATCAGCTGCGGCGGTCGCCATGACGCGAGCTCTCTTTCCTGGCGCTTGACGCCACGCGACGCGGCAAGCCTGGAGGTTGTGCCGACATCAATCGAAATCGGGTAGTGGCGGGCGTAGACGACCCGCCCGCCGTAGAAGACCGCACGCTCGCGCTCGTCGACCTGGAGCCCGGAGTTCTCCTCGCACGTCAGGAGGAAGTTGCGGACGTCCAGGCTCGATTGGAACCCGACGATGTCGCACCCGAGCAGGCCCTCGAGGATCGCGTCGCGCATCGGCTTGGGAAGCACCTTCCAGTACTGCGGCGTCGGCCACGGAACGTGCACGAAGTGCTGGATCATCGCCGTAGGTATCGCCGTCCGCACGAGTCGCGGCACCAGGTAGAGCTGGTAGTCGTGGACCATGACCAGCGGGCGCCTTGGCGCCTGGCGGGCGACCTCGATCACCTTGTCAGCCATCTGGCGGTTCACCTCGACGTAGCCCTCCGCCCACGCCTGGTGGATCCGGTCGTCGATGACGGGCTCGTTGCCGAGGTCCCACAGGTAGTGCTGGATGAACCACAGGACGGGGTTGGCGAACACCCCGTAGTACATGTCGTACTGCTCCTTGGTCGGCGTCGCATAGTGCAGGCGACCCGTGGAGTTCAGCAACTGTACCGTCACCGCGTCGCCGCCCTGGCTCGCCACCAGTCTCCGCTCGTCGTCGTTGCGGGCGCACGCGACCCAATCCGCCTCGGTGGCCTCGGCCAGCGTGAGCAAGGCGGTGATGACGCCACCGGCTCCCCGCTTGAATCCCCCCTCTGGCTTCGGCTCGTGCGGAGCACGATTGCAGACCAGGATCGGCGAGCAAGCGGGAAGCGTGCGCGCCACGTACGCGCGCATCGACGACCCGGGACTTCCCCGCTCGACGGTCGCAGGCGCGTCTTCGGCGATGCTCAATGTGCCCCCTGGTTGTGGTTGTGGTTGTGGTTGTGGTCGTGGTTGTACCAGCATGCGCCCCTCTCCCTGACCCTCTCCCCGGACGGGGAGAGGGATGTTCTTACCCGACGTAGGCCGAGCGGTCGATCGGGAGATCCCGGATCCTGGTTCCGGTGGCGCGCGCGAGCGCGTTGCAGATGGCCGCCGGCCCGGGCACTGCGGGCGGCTCCCCGACACCCTTCGCACCGAGAGGCCCGACCGCCGACCGCACCTCGATCAGACGCACGTCTATGTCCGGCAGCTGGTCAAAGGTGGGGAGCTCGTAGTCGAGGAAGCTGCCAGTCCGCAGCTGGCCCTCGGCGTCGTAGGCGAGCTGCTCTCCGAGCGCCCGGCCGAGTCCCTGCGCCGCGCCGCCGTGGATCTGGCCCTCGATCTCCGGCGGGTTGATGGCGCGCCCGACGTCCTGGATCGCGGCGTATCCGGTGAGCTGAAACGCGCCCGTCTCCGCGTCGGCGCGGACCCGTGCGATGTGGACGGTGAACATCGGCGATGCCTCCTGGACGGCCGAGCGGCCGCTGGCCTGGATGGGCCGGTACCGACCCATGAACTCGGTGCTCATGGCCACCAGCTTGGTGATCTCGACGAAACGTTCGGGCACGCCGCGCACGGTCACGCGCCCGTCAGTGATCTGGAGGTCCTCGGGCGCCGCCTCGAGCTCGTTCGTGGCGATCTCCAGCAGCTGTCGCCGCGCCTCCAGCGCAGCCTCCTGGACCGCCCCGCCCATGCTGTACGTGATCTGGCTGCCGCCCGCCACGGGTCCGAAGGGCGCGACCCCGGTGTCCCCGGTTTCGATGCGAACCCGGTCGATCGAGATGCCGAAGGACTCGGCGGCGATCATCGCCAGCCCCGTGGACGAGCCGCTGATGTCGACCGTTCCGACGAGGACCGTGAGGGTCCCGTCAGGCTCGACGCGGCATCCCGCCGCCGACGGCGTGCGCGCCCCTCCCCACGACCCGAGAGCAATCCCGACGCCCTCGCCCTCCGCGCATGGCGCCGTGTAAAGCGCGTGCCGGCGGGCCTCCTCAAGGCATTCCACCATGGCGATGCGAGTCCACGGCTTTCCGTCGGCGGCCGGGTCGCCTTCGCGGGAGGCGTTCCGAAGGCGGAGCTCGATCGGATCCAGTTTGAGTTGCAGAGCGAGCTCGTCAAGGGCAGACTCGAGCGCGAAGTAGGCTTGCGGTGCGCCGGGGGCGCGGTATGCGTCGACGGGGGTCTTGTTGGTCGAGACTTCGAAGCCCGTGATCTCGACAGCGGGGCATTGATAGGTGCCGGTGAGGAACGAGCCGGTGATGCCGCCGTGCCAGCCGGCGCTGGCCCCGTTGTCGTAGTGAAAGCGGGCGCGGAGCGCGACCAGCGTCCAGTCGCGCTTGGCGCCCAGCTCGATGTCGAAGCTGGCTGCCGGAGCGGATCTCGCGACCGCGAAAACCTGCTGGCGCGTCAGGGTCACCCGAAGCGGGCGGCCGGTCCGACGGGCCAGGAGTACCAGCAGCGCCTCCAGCAGCGTCACCTTGCCTCCGAACCCGCCGCCCACCGGCATGGGGACGACCCGGACCTTGTGGGCCGGTATCCCCAGCACCTTCGCCACCTCGTCCCGGACGTAGAACGGTCCCTGGGTCGGCGCCCACACCGTGACGCCGCCATCGGGCTCGGGGCGGACCATGGAAACGTGGGGCTCTATAGGAGCGTGGTGCACGCCGGCGAGCCGGTAGGTCGCCTTGATCACGGCGTCTGCGGTCTTCATCGCCGCCTGGGCATCTCCTCGTTTAAGGCTGATGACACCGCTGACGTTGGGCGGGCGGCGGATGGGCGCTTCTTCGCCGTCTGAGCTGGTCCCGGCGCCGTG
>JBGPOC010000064.1:0-9163 GCA_041487825.1 Candidatus Dormibacteraceae bacterium
GTCTGCAGAACGCACCCGTTGGCTGGAGATGTACCTGGTGCTGCTTGCCGATCACGGGCTCAACGCGTCGACGTTCACCGCGCGCGTGATCGCTTCGACGGGGAGCGACCTCACCTCGTGCGTCGTCGGCGCCATCGGCGCGCTGAAAGGACCGGCTCACGGCGGCGCGACGTTCGCCGCCCGAACATTGCTGGACAAGATCGGTTCGGCCGAAGCGGCTGAGACCTGGTTGACCGAGGCTCATGCTCGAGGCGAGCGCTTCGCCGGCTTCGGACATCGCGTGTACCGGACCTACGACCCGCGCGCAAAGATCCTCAGGGACCTGGCCAAGGTTTCCGCGCCAGAGCTTCATCGCACGGCGGCGCGCACCGAGGAGGTCGCCCTCAGGATCCTGCACGAGGCCCACCCGGAGCGGCCGAACGCCACCAACGTGGATTTCTGGGCGTCGGTCGTCCTCACGGGCGCCGGCATACCCAAGGAGCTTTTCACGTCGATCTTCGCAACCTCACGCGTCGCGGGCTGGACCGCCCACGTCATGGAGGCGCTCAAGGACCTTCGCATCATCCGGCCGGCGTCCAGGTGGATCGGGCCGGAGCCGGGCCAGAAGCCGCTTCCGCTGGCACGTCGATGAGCAGCGAGTACATCCCGGGCCTCGAGGGCGTTATCGCGGCCCGCACCGAGATCAGCCTCGTCGACGGTGCCAACGGCCGGCTCGTTTACAGAGGCTACGTCATCGCCGACCTTGCCGAAGAGATGTCATTCGAGGAGGTTGCCTACCTCCTGTGGCATGGCAGCCTGCCCAACCGCAGCGAGCTGGACGCCCTCACCCACGAGTTGGCGGGCTCGCGCACGCTCACGCCGGCCGCGATCGCCACGATCGAGGCGCTGCCGGCGGACACCGATCCCATGGACGTGCTCCGCAGCGTGGTTTCGGTGCAGGGCGTCGAGCACAAGCTCGAGAAGCCCACGGTTCCGCTGGCCATCCACGCGACGGCGTCGTTCCCGACGATCCTGGCGCGCTTTCACCGGCGCGTGCAGGGCCTGGAACCGATCCAGCCTCGCAGCGACCTCGGGCATGCGGCCAACTACCTCTTCATGCTCAACGGCAAGGAGTCGAGCCCCGAGGTGGTGCGCGCGCTCAATACCTACCTGGTCCTCCTCGCGGACCACGGCATGAACGCGTCGACGTTCACAGCACGCGTCATCGCCTCGACCGACTCGGACCTTGCCTCATGCCTGGTGGGCGCGATCGGCGCCCTCAAGGGCCCGGCTCACGGAGGCGCACCGTCCGCCGTGATGGATCAGCTCGAGCAGATCGGCACCGCGGACAACGCCGACCACTGGATGCGCGAGGCGCGCGCGAAGAAGGTCCGGTTCATGGGCTTTGGCCACCGCGTCTACCGCACGTATGACCCGCGCGCCAGAATTCTCAAGGCCTTGTGCGAGCGGCTCAATCCGACCTTTTTCGAGCTCGCCTCCAAGGTCGAGGAGACCGCGCTCACGATCCTGCACGAGGAGCACCCGGAGCGGCCGCAGGCGACGAACGTCGAGTTCTACTCGGCCGGGGTGCTGCAGGCGATCGGCCTGCCGAAGGAGTACTTCCCGCCGACCTTCGCGGTTTCGCGCGTGGCCGGCTGGTCCGCGCACGTCCTCGAGCAGGCCTCCCACAACCGCCTCATCCGGCCCCAGTCCGAGTACATAGGCCCCGAGCCCCGAAAACCGGTACCTCTCGCCGAGAGGTGAGCGCGAGAGCCGCGGCCGGGGGCCTCGGCGAGAGATTCGGTGGCCAGGTGATTCCTTTGGGGTCCCCGTGCCGAAGGCATGAGAGAGTCCCCGAGCACCGGAACGAAATGTATCGGACATACATGTAGTGAGGAGCGCAGGCGGCAACAACGCAGATGGGCCGCATGGGCGCCGAAGCTCCGTCGAGGATCCCCGGCCGTGGCTCTCAAATCTCGGCGCCGCCGGTCTTGCATGGTTTCTCCTGCTCGCGGCGGCAGGCACTGCCTATCTCGCGTTCCAGCCGATCTTCCATGACCCGCTCGACAACGACCTGACGCTCGTCTACATCGGCGCCAAGATCGGTTTCGAGCACGGCTGGAGCCACATCTACTCTCTCGACCTGCAGCAACAACTCTTCGCTCAGCTCCGGCCCGGCGTTCCCTTTGGCAGCGGCGAGCGGTTCCTTTCGCCTCCACCACTGGCCTGGCTGACAGCGCCCCTGATGATCCTCGGCCCGGCCGGCGCGTTCTACGCCTGGACGGTGCTGTCGCTGGCGACCCTCGTGGCGGCGTGGTGGCTCGCCGCTCCGGGCGCGGGACCGACGCGCTTCCTCTGGCTGCTCGGCGCCCTGGCCTGGTACCCGGTGCTCTACGGCCTGAGCCTGGGCCAGCCGGCCCTGGTCGCAGTGCTGGCGGTCGCCGCATGCTGGAGGCTCGCTGAGGCCGGCAAGCCCTACCTGGCCGGCGCCGTGCTGGGTCTTTCGGCGGTAAAGCCACAGCTCGCCCTGATCGTGCCGGCGGTCCTCCTCGTCGCGGGGCGATGGAAGATCGCCGCCGCCTGGGCGGTCGCAACCGCGGTCCTTGCCGGGCTTTCGGTGATCGTCGTCGGGGCTCAGGGTGTGAGCGACTACCGAGGCCTGCTGAACGAGGCTCAGATGGTCACGAACAATCGCTACTTCACGCTGGCATACGTCCTGGGACCTGGCTCGATCAGCTACTGGGCCGCGGCGGCGGTCGTAGCGGCCGGGCTCGCCGGCGCCTACCTGAACCGCCGCTCGACGCTGGCGCGACTGTTGGCTCTGGGGTTGATCATCAGCACCCTGAGCGCAACCTATTGGCACCTCCAGGACTTCACGATTCTCGTGCCGGCCGCCTGGCTGTTCTGGCGCGATCACCCACCCGCCGCGCAGCGGCTGTGGCTCGTGGTCGTGATCATCGCCGGCGAGCTGGCGTGGCCGCTGAGCCCGCTGCCGATCCTCATCGGGCTCGCGGTCTGGTTGGCGTTCCTCGTCACACCCCCCGGCTCCCGGGCCACGCCGGTCGCACAACACGCATGACCGCGGCCGAGGTCCACATACCGCACGCGCGCGCCATCGCGTCCATCGCGGCGATTGCCGCGTCCACCGGGATCTTCTGGCTCGCGCACACCTTCACGTTCTACTTCGACGAGTGGACGTTCATCCTGAGCGCGCCGGACTGGACCTGGGCAACACTTCTTCAGCCGCACAACGAGCACCCTGTGATGCTCACACGCGCCATCTACGCCGTGCTGCTCGCGACGGTCGGCCTGCGCTCGTATCTCCCGTACATGGCGGTGCTCCTCGCGCTTCACGCAGCGAGCGTCGTGCTGCTTTTCGAGGTGGTACGCAGGCGCTCAGGCGACCTCCTGGCGCTCGGTTCGGCGGCGGTGCTGATGCTGCTCGGAGCCGGCTGGGAGAACCTCCTGTGGGCCTTCCAGGTTCAGTTCATCGGCTCGGTGGCGTGCGGCCTGGGAATGCTTCTCGCCCTGCAGGCCCGCCCGACCCGACGCAATCTACTGATCGCGACGGCGCTGTTGGCCACCGCGCTGATGTTCTCAGGCGTCGGCCTCTTCTTCGGGGTGGCCGCGACGGTGCAACTCGCATTGACTCCCGAACGGCGTCGCGACCTGGTCTGGTTCGCGCCGGTCGCAGTCGCCGTCGGCGCATGGTACCTGGCATTCGGGCGGGGCGGGGGATCGACACCTCTGTCGCCTGCCGACGCCTTGGCGTTGCCCCTGTACGTGATCTGGGGGCTCGGCGCGGCCGTGAGCGGGTTGATCGGACTGGGCGGTTTCGCGGGGCTGGCGGTACTGGTTCTAGCAGGACTCGCGGTTGCCTTCAACTGGGTTCGTGGTGGATTCAACGCATTTGAGGTGGGCATCCTGGCGGGCCTGGTCAGCTTCTACGCAGTGACGGGACTCATCCGCGTTCACATCGGGTACCAGCAATCGGGCGCGGGCCGCTACGTGTACGAGGGTTCCGTCTTCTGGGTCATCCTGCTCGCTGGCGCCGGTCGCCGGCTGCCCTGGCGAGGGACCTGGCGGCCGGCGCTTGTGGCCTGCGTCTTCCTCGCCGTCTTCAACAGCGGCGCGGTGCTCTTCACCTTCGCCGCGGCCAAAACGGTCCAGATGCAGCGAGAGGCTGCGGACCTCCAGGCGCTGGCCGCCGAGCGCGGCAACCCCTGCCTGAACCCGAGCGGGGCGGCGGACCTGTTGGTGATGCCGCAGGTGAACAGCCCGGCGCTGTACTACCGCGCGGTCGATCGATTCGGGGACCCGGTCGCCGGGTTGCAGGTGGTCGATCAGTCCGACTTCCAGCAAGCGGAGGCAAACGTGCTGATCGCTGGGTGCAAATGATCCGCGGCTACACTTAAATCAAATGCCCGCAGAAGGTTTCGACGTGCTGATCCTCGGTGGCGGAATGGGCGGATACCCCGCGGCCATCCGCGCCGCCCAGCTCGGTTTGAAGGTCGCCCTGGTGGAGGCCGACAAGCTCGGCGGTACCTGTCTCCACGTCGGCTGCATACCGACCAAGGCGTTGCTCGAATCGTCTGAGCTCTACCACCGTGTGTCGGCGCGCGGGCCCGAGTTCGGCGTGGACGCCGACAAGGTGCGCTTCGACTACGCGCGCATCGCCGCGCGCCGCGACGCCATCGTCAGCCAGCTGCACAAGGGCGTCCAGTTTCTGATGAAGAAGAACAAGATCGAGGTCGTCGCCGGCCGCGGGCGCCTGCGCGACCGCAACACGCTCGAGATCGGCGCCAAGCAGCTCAAGGCCAAGCAGCTGATCGTGGCCACCGGCTCCGATGTGAAAGCGCTGCCCGGCCTCGATTTCGACGGTGAGTTCGTCATCTCGTCCGACCATGCCACGCTGTCAGCCAAGGTCCCCGAATCGATCTGCATCATCGGCGCGGGCGCCGTCGGCGTCGAGTTCGCGACCCTGTACAACCAGCTCGGTGTCAAGGTCACGCTTCTCGAAGGCCTCGATCGACTGGTTCCGCTCGAGGATGAGGACGTCTCGAAAGAGATGCTCGCCTCGTTCAATAAGGCCGGCATCGACTGCCGGGTCGGGGTCAAGGTGAAGGGCGCCAAGAAGGCCCGCGACGGCGTCAGCGTGGACACGGAGCAGGGCGAGGTCTGGGCTCGACAGCTGTTGGTGGCGGTCGGGCGCGCGCCGCGATCGAAGGACATCGGCCTCGAGCAGGCCGGCGTGACCACGCATCCGAACGGGTTCATCAAGGTCGATGAGTGGATGCGCACGTCCGTGGAATCAATCCACGCGATCGGAGACGTGGTCGGCGGTTTCCTGCTGGCGCATGCGGCCGTGCATGAAGGCATGACCGCCGTCGAGGACATCGCCGGGCAGCGGGTCGCCCCGATGGAGCAGGACCTCGTGACCCGATGCACATACTCCCACCCGCAGATCGCGTCCGTCGGCCTCACCGAGAAGCAGGCGCGCGAGAAGGGCCACGAGGTCAAGATCGGAAAGTTTCCCTTCAGCGCTCTCGGCCGCGCGATCATCCACGGGGAGACCGGAGGCTTCGCCAAGCTCGTCGCCGACACCAAGTCCGGCCAGCTGCTCGGAGCGCACATCGTCGGACCCAACGCGACCGAGCTCATCGCGGAGCCGGCGCTGACGCAGCTGTTCCAGGGCGACGCGTGGGAGATCGGTCGCAACATCCACCCACACCCCACGCTCAGCGAGGCCGTCATGGAAGCGGCGCTCGCCGTGGACGGCCGCGCCATCCACATCTAGATTCAGGTTCTGATGGCTACAACGGTCAAGACCAAGGGCGCGACCTTCAGCCCCGACTGGCGTTTCCAGGAACCGATCGCGTGGCGTGACACGGACCTCGACGAGAAGACGCTCAAGGATTGGTTCAACTACATCCTGCTCGGGCGCCAGGTCGACTACCGCTTCCAGGTGCTCAACCGGCAGGGGCGTGCGCCGTTCATCATCTCGTGCGCCGGGCACGAGGCGGCTCAAATCGGCATCAGCTGGCCGCTGAAGCCGAAGTACGACTGGGTCTCGCCCTACTACCGCGACGTCGTGTTGTGCCTGCGCATGGGCGTGACTCCTCTCGACCTCATGCTCGCCGTCCTCGCCAAGCCCGCGGATCCCGCGTCGGGCGGCAAGCAGACGCCCGGGCACTTCTCGGACACGCGGCTGAACATTACATCGGGCGGCTCACCCGTCGCGACCCAGATGGTGCGCGGCGCGGGTGTCGCCTACGCGCTGAAGATGGACGGCACCGACAAGGTCCTGATGACGTGCTACGGCGAGGGCGCCGGGTCGGAGGGTGACGCGCACGAGGCGTTCAACTTCGCGGCCATCTACAAGCTGCCCGAGATCTTCGTCTGCCAGAACAACGGCTTTGCGATCTCCACTCCCTTCCGCAAGGAATACGCGATCGAATACGCCGCCCAACGCGCGGCCGGTTACGGGTTTCCCGGCGTGACGCTTGACGGCCGCGACCCGGTGACCTGCTACGTGGTCGCCAAGGAGGCGATCGCCCGCGCGCGCGCCGGCGAGGGCCCGACGCTGATCGAATGCCTTGTCGACCGGCTGGGCGCGCACTCCTCGGAGGACGACCAGCGCCGCTACCGGACCCAGGAGGAGATCGACGTCCTGGCGCAGATGGACTGCCTGGAACAGTTCAAGAAACGCCTGCTCGAAGAGGGTGTGCTCACCGCCAAGGAGATCAGCGCGTACGAGGAGCGGGTCAAGGAGGAGGTCACGAAGGCGACCACCGAAGGCATGGAGTCTCCGGATGCACCGGCCGAGAACGCGCTGACGAACGTGTACGGCGTGGACGTGCCTAAGGCCATCGAGCCCGCGGCCGGTGTGGAGACGGAAGAGATGAACATGGTGTCGGCGTTGCGTTCGGCCCTGACCGAGGAGATGGAGCGCGACGAGCGCGTGATGGTCCTGGGAGAGGATGTCGGACAGAAGGGCGGGGTGTTCCTCGTCACCGACGGCCTTCGTGCTCGTTTTGGCGAGACCCGGGTCATCGACACACCGCTCGCGGAGTCGTCGATCGCCGGTGTCGCCCTCGGCCTGGCGATCGCCGGCAAGAGGCCAGTGGCGGAGATGCAGTTCACCGACTTCGCCCACATGGCGTTCAACCAGATCACCAACGAGATCGCCAAGTTCAGGTATCGCAGTGATGGCGATTGGTCGGTGCCCATGGTGGTGCGCGCCCCGATGGGTGGTCACGCGCATGGGGCGCTGTACCACTCGCAGTCGATCGAGGCGCGGTTCGCGACACCGGGTTTGAAGATCGTCATCCCCTCCGGCCCGTACGAGGCGAAGGGGCTGCTGCTGGCGGCGATCCGAGACCCGGACCCGGTCCTGTTCTTCGAGCACAAGCGGCTCTACCGGATGTTCAAGGAGCCGGTGCCCAAGGGCGAGTACCTCATCCCCCTCCAGGTCGCGCGTACCGTGCACGAGGGCACCGATATCTCGGTGTTCTGTTATGGCCTCATGGTCCATTACGCGCTCGAAGCGGCGAAGGCACTCGAGACCGACGGCGTCAGCGTGGAGATCGTCGACCTACGCACCGTCTACCCACTCGACAAGGGGGCGATCATCGCCTCGGCACGGAAGACGGGGAAGTGCCTCGTCCTCTACGAGGACAACTTCAGCGTTTCGATCGGGTCTGAGATCGCCGCGGCACTTCGCGAGCTGGCAGCCTTCTGATGGCCGGACCCACAAAGCGCGTCGTCATGCCGCAGCTTGGCGAGTCGGTGCACGAGGGGACCATCTCCAAGTGGCTGGTCAAGCCTGGCGACAAGGTCGTCGAGTTCGAGCCGATGCTGGAGGTCGACACGGACAAGGTGAGCGCCGAGGTGCCCGCGCCGGTGACCGGCATCCTGCGCGAGATCCTTGCCCAGGAGGGCCAGACGGTGCAGGCGGGCGCCGAGATCGCCGTGGTCGAGGTCGGCGGAGACGGCAAAGCCCCCGCGCCAGAGGCCACCGCGCCGATTGCGCCGATCGCGCCCAAGGCGGCCGGCTCCCCCGCACCTCCACTTGCCGCCGCCGCCACTCCTGCGCCCACCGGCGACGGAGCCGAGCCTGTGCCGGCCGTGCTCGCGACCGGAGAGCACCGCTATTCCCCAGCGGTGCAGATGCTCGCTTCGGAGCTGAAGGTCGACCTTTCGCGCATCGTGGGCACCGGGATCGGCGGCCGTGTTTCCAAGAAGGACGTGCAGAACTTCGCCGCATCGGCCAAGGAAGCCAAGGCCGCCGGCGGTTCCGCTCCGACGCCGCCATCGGCTCCGGCCACGCCAGGCGAGGGGGACCAGGTCGTTCAGCTGACCCGCGTGCGGAGGCTAATCGCCGAGAACATGACCCGCTCCAAGAGCACCATCCCGCATGCCTGGCAGACCCAGGAGGCGGACATGTCGGGCGTGGTCGCGAACCGCGCCGCGAACAAGGCCGCGTTCATGAAGCAGGAGGGCTTTTCGCTGACCTACCTGCCGTACGTGATGGCGGCCGCCGTGTCGGCGCTTCGCGAGCATCCCGAGGTGAACTCCACCTTCAACGAAACGGAGCTCATCGTCCACCGGGATATCAACGTCGGCGTTTCGGTGGGCCTTGAGGACACGCTGGTGGTCCCGGTCGTCCGCCGCGCCGACGGGCTTTCGATCGCCGGCCTTGCGCGAGCCGTCAACGACGTCGCCACGCGCGCGCGGAGCAAGCAGCTGAAAGCAGACGATCTCTCGGGCGGCACCTTCACGGTCAACAACTCGGGCACGTTCGGAACGCTGTTCAGCTATTCGGTGATCAACCCCGGCCAGGCGGGGATCCTGACCATGGAGGCCATCGTCGACCGGCCCGTGGCCGTGAGCGGCATGATCGGCATCAAACCGATGATGTACCTCTGCTTCTCGTTCGACCATCGCGTGCTGGACGGCCTGCAGGCGGCGCGATTCCTGGTCTCGTGCCGGAAGTGGCTCGAAGCGGTGACCGTGGAGACGCCGGTTTACTGACAAGACGCTAGCGTGGCCGGGTTGGCCGGGGTCCCCCCGGCCATGACTTTGTCCTAGGCGCTCCCACTCGGGGCGTGGAGAAACCAATTCGTAGATAAAGCCAATCCCGGGAGGAGGAGCAGACGCGTCGGCGAAGCTGACGCGTCGATGA
>JBGPOC010000065.1:0-9095 GCA_041487825.1 Candidatus Dormibacteraceae bacterium
CCCTCCAGCGCGACCGGGTAACCCAGCCCGCGGCCGGTGTACATGAAGTTGCGATACCGGCTGTACTTGTGCGCGATCTCGGCGATCTCGTTCTCGCGATCGACGATCGCCTGGACGTGGTCGGGCAGGGCGCGCAGGGAGGCGACAAGCTCATGGCGCCGCTCGAGCGAAACACGCCCGTGCACCGTCGCCATCCGCAGGCCGAGGAGATAGAGGCTGACGAGGTGCGCGAGGAGGGTCTTCGTCGATGCGACTCCGATCTCGGGTCCCGAGTGCAGGTAGATGGCGCCATCCGCGTCGCGCGCGGCGGAACTGGCGACCACGTTCGTCACGGCGACGGTCAGCGCTCCGCGCTCCCTGGCCTGGTGCAAGCCGACCAGCGTGTCCGCGGTCTCCCCGGATTGCGTGATGACGACCGCCAGCGCGTCTTTGCCGAAGGTCGGGCGGCGGTAGCGGAACTCCGAAGCATCCACCGCTCTGGCCGGTATACCGGCCCAGTCCTCGATCACATACTCCCCGACCATTGCCGCGTGAAGCGAGGTGCCCATGCCGAGCAGCAGCACTTCGCGATAACGGCGAAGGTCTGCGTCCGCGATGTCGAACTCCCGGAAGAAGACGGAGCCGTCGTCGGTCAAGCGCCCACGCATTGCGTTGGCGACCGCCTCTGAAGATTCGTGGATCTCCTTGAGCATGAAATGGGGATATCCACCCTTCTGGGCCTGGCTCAGGTCCCAATCGACGTGGATGAGCTTCGGTTCGACGCTGACGCCGTCCAAGGTGGCGACCTCAGCGCCGAGCGGCGTCACCGCGGCCACCTCGCCCTCGCCAAGGACCAGCACGCGCTTGGTGTAGGGGATGATCGCCGTGATGTCGGAGGCGATGTAGTACTCGCCGTCGCCGAGGCCGACCACCAACGGCGCATTGAGTCGCGCTCCAACCAGCAGCTCGGGGTCGTCGGTCGAGAACATGGCGAGCGCATACGCGCCGCGGATGCGTCGCAGCGCAGCCCTTACCGCGCTGAGGAAATCGCCCTTGTAGTTGGCCTCGATCAGATGCGGGACGACTTCGGTGTCGGTGTCCGAGGTGAATTCATGGCCTGCCGCTTCAAGCTCGGCTTTGAGCTCGGCGAAGTTCTCGATGATGCCGTTGTGAACGACGAAGATCCGGTTGTGGCAATCCGTGTGCGGATGGGCGTTGACGTAGGTCGGCTTGCCGTGCGTAGCCCAGCGCGTGTGGCCGATTCCGAGCTTGCCCTTTGGCATGTTGGCCTTGAGCTTCTCGATCAGCATGTCCACCTTCGCCTCGGACTTGGTCACGCTCGTCATTCGCGCCGAGCCGGCCTTCGGCGTCTCCAGAACGGCGACGCCGGCGGAGTCGTAACCGCGGTATTCGAGGCGCTTGAGGCTCTCCATGAGGATCGGGGTCGCCTGGCGGTCGCCGAGGTAGCCGATGATTCCGCACATGTGACCTGACATCTCCTACCCGGGATTGTTTCGACGAATGCTGGGTTGAACGGGCGCGACAGGAATCAGGTTACAGAAGCTACCCAGGTGTGGGAGACGGCTGGACGTTGGGATTGGGGGAGATCGAATACGTGACGCGCGCCGTGGTGACCGACCCGGTGACCGAGCTGGGGTACTCGATCGTGACTCTGAACGTGACATCCGACGTGTGACCGCTCAGGTCGACGGCAGGGAGGGTCAGGCTCTTGATCTTGCCCAGGGCGTCGGCCTTGCCGCTGATCAGGACCGAGATCGGGTCGATCGCGATGGCCGTCACGCGGTAGCCACTCGGCGGCCCATGCGAGGGCGCCGCGTCGATCAACACCACCTGCTTGCTGGTAGTACCGGTCTTGGCTTCGATGTGTACCGCCACCGCGGCCTGGTCAAGCCCGGAAGGTTGCACCGTCTTCAAGAAAGTGCTCGTGTCCATCGGCCTTCCGTTTTGCTCGAGGTCCACCGCCAGGTTAGGGGCGTCAATCCTGTCCGCCTCGACCGGGGCCGTAAAGTCGGCATACGCCTTCAAGTTCGTCTCCCAGCTGACCGGGCCGTCGAAATTGACAACGCAGGGACTGTTGGGACACTTGGCCTCGGCTTTGGTGACCACCCACCCTTCGGTCACTGCCGGATAACGGACTTGGACCGTGAGCGGTACCTTGGCACGCCGATCGATATTGAGCACGAAGGGCACCGACGGGTTCTGGACGGTGACCACGGGCAGCTGCGACGACACTGACAGGTTGACCTTGACGGCTGGACCAGGGCTCACCTTCGAGAGGTCGAAGGTGGCGAGGAGGCTGCTGGCGCTCATCGACTGGAGAGTGTCGGCCAACCCTGTGACTCGGACGGTTGTCTTCGTCGGCGCGTTGATGACCACGAGGTTGGGTGGAATCGTGTACTGGATCGAGGTGACGGTAAGAGTCTTGAATGTGGGCGGGTTCTGGGCGAAGGCGACCGCCCCGAGCATCAAGACGGACAGCCCTATGGCCAACAGCTTCAGGCGCCAGCTGTCCGTGACCCAGTTCACTTTCGCCGCCCCAGGAAGCCGTTGCCGTTTGAAACACGGCCCGGCACCTTCACGCTGACCACCCTGCGAAGACTGTCGCTGTCGAGGTTGCGCGTGATCTTGCCTTCCTCGATCACCGAGATCGCCCCGGTCTCCTCGGAGACGACCAGCACGAGAGCATCCGACGCCAACGACAGGCCGAGGGCCGCCCTGTGACGGGTGCCCAACCTCTCCCTGACGAGACCTTCTTCGGGGAGCGGCAGCAGACAGCCGGCGGCGAGGATCCGGTTACCCCGCACGATCACTGCTCCGTCGTGCAGCGGTGAGTTCGGGTAGAAGATCGACTGGAGGAACTCGGCCGAGATCTCACCATTGATCCGGACTCCGGTCGCTGCATAGTCCTCCAGCCCTACCTCACGCTCGAAGGCGATCAGAGCACCGTTGTGCCGGCTGCTCAGGCGTTCGGCCGCGCGGATTGCCTCGGAGATGGCCTGGCTATAAAGACGCGTGCTGTAACCGGTCAGGGGGTTTCCGATGTTGCCCAGGCGGCCCAACTGGTCCATTGCTCGCCGCAACTCCGGCTGGAACATGACGATGACGGCGATCAGGATGAAGAAGGCGGCGTTCTTGAAGAGCCAGCTGAGGAGCACGAGGTCGAACTGGGTGGCGAGTACGCCGACGACCGCGAGCAGCACCAACCCGACGAGGATCTGGGTGCCCTGTGTGCCGCGCAGCAGTCGCAGAAGCTGGTAGAGGACGAAGGCAACCACGGCGACGTCGATGACCTCGCCCCAACCGATGTGCCTCATGACCTCCTGGAGCTGGACGAGGAAGTCAGAGAGCTGGTTCATCGTGCTGGACCGAAAACCTGCGCCATGAGCGCCATCTGCGCATACAGGCGGTTGGCGGCCTGCTCAAACACGACCGATCGCGGACCATCGATGACTTCGTCGGTCACCTCCTCACCCCGGTGGGCCGGAAGACAGTGCATGAAGACAGCGCCGGGCGCGGCGTTCATCAGCGCCTGGTTGACCTGGTACTCAGCAAATGCCTTTCGTCTCACGTCTCGCTCATCTTCCTGGCCCATGGACGCCCACGCGTCCGTATAGACGGCGGTCGCCGCGGCCACGTCCGCGACATCGGTGCTCAGGGTAATCCTGTACCTCCCAGGGCTCAGTGCGTGGGCCCGGTCGATGACACTCGCGCCTGGGTGATAGCCGGGGGGCGCGATCAGGGTGAGCTCGAACCCGAGTAGCGCCGACGCTTCCATGAGCGAGGTGGCGATGTTGTTGCCGTCACCCACGTACACCACGCGCTGCTGCCCGAGCGGCCCGCACGATTCCTCGATGGTCATCAGGTCGGCGAGGATCTGGCATGGGTGCGATCGATCGGTCAGGGCGTTGATGACCGGCGTCCTGGCCGCCGCCGCCAGCTCGACGAGATCGACATGCGTGCGCAGGCGGGCAACGATGCCGTCCACGTACCGGTCTAGCACCCGGGTCGCATCGCTCACCGTCTCCCGAACGCCCAGCTGAACGTCGCGCTCGGTCAGCGTCGTGGTCGTGCCGCCCAGGCGGGCGATCCCGACCTCGAACGAAACCCGGGTCCGGTGCGAGGGCCTCTGAAACAGCATCGCTACGTGCCGGCCTTTGAGGGGCCGCTCCGCCCACCGCCCGGCCTTGATCGCGTGAGCAAGGTCGAGCAGCTCGTGCAGCTCAGCCGCATCGAGATCGGCGACGTCGAGGAAGTCGCGGCCGATGAGAGAGGCCACTGAAGGGATCATGATGCCGCTGCGGCGATCGGTGCGGCCATCCCGGAACGCGGTGGCGCCTACAGCCGGGGTTCGATGAGCTCGCCGGCCATCACCGGCGAAACAGTCAGGTCGCGGGCCGAGTCGAATTCCGGGAGCCGGGTGCGAAGCCGCGCATCGTCGCGCAGGCGGAGTATGAGGTCCCGGCAGGCGGCCGGCTCAAGGCCGAACGCCGCCGGCTTGAACCCCAGTGGCGGCTCGTTGCGGAAGTGGATCGTGATGCGGTCGGTGAGCCGCACGTCAGGCCAGGACCCTGGATCGGAAAGGGTCACCGTGTCAATCAGGTTCCAGACCGCCCGCATCTCGTGCCTCCCCTGGATGACCACGATGCGGTCGCGAAAGAAGCCCAGCCTGCCGAGGGGCCAGGACCGCAACTGCAGGCCGGCCGAAGCCGCGACCAGCGCCGCCCCCGCCGAGCCGACCGCGAGGGCGATCGCGGCAACCCAGCCGCCCGCAAGGCGCGCTACACCGGCGGCAAGGAGGGCGAAGAAGAGGGCGAAGGCCAGGCCCGACGCCCCGAGAATTACGATCGACCGGCGCGATCGGACATAGATCATCGGCGCCCCACCAGGGACTAGTTTAGGCGTGCTCGTGACAGGCGACGCCCGTGGGCCGCATGATGTTTGGACCCCCGCCGGGGGCGGTCGAGGTAGGGAGCGCTTTGGCGCGTCGGCGCGCGGAGCGCGTAGGAGTGGATGACATGGATGTGATGACCCAGCGGGCGGACATCGACGCCGCCGTTTCGGGCAAGACCGTCTGCACGATCTTCGCCGACGCCGCCGAGAAGTGGGGCGACCGTCCAGCCCTGCGGTGGAAGCGTGATGGCGAGTGGCAGAGCCTCGACTGGCATGCCTACCGCGCCGAGGTCGCGGCGGTGACGATGGCGCTCAAAGCCCTGGGGTTCGGGCCAGGGCAGTTCGGCCTCATCATGGCGCGCAACGTGCCTGAGCACGTGATCGCGGACCTGGGCATCGTGCACGCAGGCGGCACTGCAATCAGCGTCTACAACACCCTCGCTCCGGAGCAGATCGACTACGTCGCCAACCATTCGGAGGCGAGTGTCGCCATCGTCGAGGACTCCGCCTTTCTCGCGAAGTTCCTCGAGATCCGATCGTCGACGCCGCACCTTCGCCACCTCATCCTCATCCGGGGCGAGGCCCCCGAGGGAGTGCTGTCATGGGACGCGCTGCTCGCCGGCGGGCGCGCCGCCTACGAGCGGGACCCGGCGGCCTTCGAGGCCTCGGCCCGGTCAGTCGGTCCCGAGGACACGGTCAGCCTGATCTACACCTCCGGCACCACCGGGCCGCCCAAAGGGGTCATGTACTCGCACAACAACGTCGTCTGGACCCTTGAGTCGGCGCGGCGCGTCCTGGAGCTTCACAACGAGACGCTGCTGAGCTATTTGCCCCTAGCACATGTGGCAGAGCGCTTCACGTCGCAGTGGGGCAGCATCTACAACGGGCACGAGACCTACCTGTGCCCCGACGTCGCCGAGCTGCTGCCCTACCTGATCGAAGCGAGGCCGACCGCGTTCGTAGGAGTGCCTCGCGTATGGGAGAAGTTGATGGCGGGCATCAATGCAGGCGTGGCCGCCGAACCGGACGAGACCAAACGCCAGATGGCGCAAGGCGCCCTGGCCGCTTCGATGCAGGCGTACCGCTTGAGGCGGGACGGGCAGCCGGTGCCGACGGAGCTGGAGGCGGTCGTCGAGCGGGCGCGACCGCTGTTTGGAATGTTGCGTGCCAAGATCGGCCTTGACCGCTGCCACCTGGCGATCACCAGCACCGCGCCCTGCCGGCCGGAGGTGCACGAGTTCTGGGCCGCGCTCGGCATGCCCCTGTTCGAGGTTTGGGGCATGAGCGAGCTCACCGGGCCGGCCACGGCGGTGCCGCCGAACGATCACCGGGCGCCATCTGTCGGGGTCCCGCTACCTGGCGTGGAGGCACGCCTGGGCGAGGACGGCGAGCTGCTGATCCGAGGCGGCAACGTGATGGTCGGCTACTACCGCGACCCGGTTAAGACTGCGGAGGCCATCGACGCGGAAGGCTGGGTGCACAGCGGTGACATAGCGCAACTGGGCGCGGACGGCCACTACCGCATCGTCGATCGGAAGAAGGAGCTGATCATCACCTCGACGGGCAAGAACATCTCGCCCGCCAATCTCGAGGCGGTCGCCAAATCAAGCCCGATCATCGGGCAGGCGGTCGCGATCGGCGACGGCCGGAGCTACGTAACCGTGCTGGTCGTGCTGGACCCACAGGTGGCGCCGCTGTGGGCCAAGGCCCGCGGCGTCTCGTCCTCGTCGATGGCCGAGCTTGCCGAGCACCCTGCCACTATTGCCGAGGTTCGCCGCGCTCTCGCCATCGCCAACTCGCACCTCTCGCGGATCGAGCAGTTCAAGCGGTTCACGATCCTGCCGACCGAGTGGTCGCCCGAGTCTGAGGAGCTCACCCCGACGATGAAGCTCAAGCGCCGCGTGATCAACGCCAAGTACAAGGACCAGGTCGACGCGATGTACGGCGACCCGCCCGGCGGCCACTCGGTCGAGCCCGACAACAACGGGAGCGGACGCTAGGTCTTCTTAGCGGCGCGTGGCGTAGTCGGTTTGGCCGAGAGCACGGCCTCGGTGAAGAGCCGGGTTGCCAGCCGGCTCCTGGGCTCGCCGAAGCGCGCCGCCAGCCTGGCCAGCCGCTCCACGACGCGGGGCTCCACGCTGAGCCGGTAGAGCTGTTTCACGACGGGGGCTCTTTCTTTCATTGGCTTCTCCTGATGTGGTGGTCGCGCGACCCGGAAATTCTCGAGCCGTGGCGGCGCCGCGCCAACCCAGGCTGTTAAGGTCGGCGCACCTTGATCGATCGCAGCCGGCTGAGCCGACTCCTCGAGCGCGAGCGCGCTCTGTACAGGACTCGTCACCCGCGGTCATTCGAGGCATACACCGGCTCGCGCAACCTGTTCGGGCGGGTTCCGATGACCTGGATGAACAAGAGCGCGGGCGGCTTTCCCCTCTACGCCGCGAAGGCTCGCGGGGCGCGGGTGGAGACGATCGACGGCCACGCCCTCATCGACTTCTGCCTGGGCGACACAGGCGCCATGGCAGGTCACTCGCCAGAGCCGATGGTGGAGGCGGTGGTGGAGCAGATCTCGAAACGGGGCGGCGTGACGATGATGATGCCGACCGTCGATGCAGCCTGGGTGGGGGGTGAGCTGAGCCGGCGCTTCGGGCTTCCTTACTGGAGCTTCGCACTCACCGCCACCGATGCGAACAGGTGGGCGATTCGACTTGCGCGCGCCATCACCGGACGCCCGAAGATCCTGTTCCATAGCTACTGCTATCACGGCACCGTCGACGAGTCGCTGATCGTCGTCGGCACCGACGGCCGCGGCGTGAGCCGGGAGGGCAACGTGGGGGCGCCGTCGGACGTCACGACGACTAGCAGGGTCGCGGAGTACAACGACCTCGAAGGGCTCGAGCGCGAACTGGTCCACCACGACGTTGCCGCCGTGTTGATGGAGCCCGCGCTCACGAACATGGGGATCGTGCTGCCCGTGGACGGCTACCTCGCCGGCGTCCGCACCCTCACGAAGAAATACGGGGCGCTGTTGATCAACGACGAGACCCACACCTTCTCGGCCGGGCCGGGAGGCTGCACCCGGGCGTGGGGCCTGGCGCCGGACATGGTGACCATCGGGAAGGCGATCGCCGGTGGCATCCCGGCCGCTGCGTACGGCATGACAGAAGACCTCGCCGGCCACCTTGCGAGCCGAACCGATCTCGACATGGTGGACGTGGGTGGCGTCGGGGGCACGCTGTCGGGTAATGCCGTGTCCGTGGCCGCCATGCGGGCGACCCTTGAGCACGTCCTCACCGATCAGGCGTTCGAAGGAATGATCGCGCTGGGCAGCCGCTTCACCGCCGGCGTGCAGCGCGTCATCGACGCCAACGAGCTTCCCTGGTCGGTCAGCCAGCTCGGAGCACGCGCGGAGTACCGGTTCGTGTCACCAGCGCCGTTGAACGGGACCGAGTCCCACGCGGTGGGTGACGGCGAGCTGGAAGACTACCTGCACGTGTACCTGGCGAACCGGGGCATCCTGATGACTCCGTTCCACAACATGGCGCTGATGTCGCCGGCGACCACCGCTGCGGACGTCGACCGCCATCAAGAGATCTTCAGCGAAGCGGTCGGGGAGCTGCTCGGCGCGTGATCAGGTGATCAGTTTCGACCGGAGCGCCGCAATGTCACCCTGGAGCATGCCCGCCGCCTCCAGGTAGCCCCCGACCCCTCCCCATCTCAAGTCGATGTGCTCCAGCACCCCGATGATGCGCTCGGGCGGGCAGCGCAGGTCGTCGCGCATCTCCTGCACGTGCTCGGGCTTCGCGGCGGCAAGCCATTCCTCGTACCGCGTCGCCATCTGCGAGTCGGTCTCCTGGTAGTCGGCGGCGATCGAGTCGATATCCACCCTGGCAAGCGCCAGGGTCATGGCGGCGACCATCCCGGTGCGGTCCTTGCCCGCGAAACAATGGAACACGACGGTGCCCTCGGTCCTCGCGAGCTTGATGAAGATGCCGCTGAACGCTGCGGCCCGGTGCTCGAGCATCATCAGGTACCGGTCGTACATGTTCGGGGCCTCCGCCAGCCTGACCATCGTCGCGTCGTCGATCAAAGCCATGTGCTCGTAGTCCGGCGCCTGCGGGCCCGCGAAATCACCGGTCACGAACGGGCTCGGCGATGTGGCGACCTCCGACTCGCTCCTCAGGTCGATCACCGTGGTCACCCCGTAG
>JBGPOC010000066.1:0-8866 GCA_041487825.1 Candidatus Dormibacteraceae bacterium
CAGACCCTGGGGGTCGACGGCGGCGCGCTTCTCGGCGTGCACTAGGATTCGGAAATGACCATCCGCTTCGCGGAGCGCATGTCGCGGCTCGGCACCGAGGGCGCCTTCGTGGTCCTCGCCAAGGCCCGACGCCTGGAGGCGGACGGCAAGAGGATCGTCCACCTTGAGATCGGCGAACCTGACTTCGCCACGCCCGACAACATCATCGAAGCGGGGATCTCGGCGATGCAGAACGGCTACACGCACTACACGCCTGCGAGCGGGATCATGGAGGCGAGGGAGGCGGTCGCCGCGTTCGTCGCGCGCACCCTGAAGACCGAGGTCGACCCGACCGAGGTGGTGTTGGTCCCCGGTTCCAAGAACGTGCTCCTGTTCACGCTCATGGCCTGCATCGAGCCAGGTGACGAGGTCATCCTCCCTGATCCTTCGTACCCGGCGTATGCGTCGCAGGTGAACTTCATGGGGGCGGTCCCCAGGTTCGTCACCCTTCGCGAAGAGACGGGCTTCCGTATGGATCTCGAGCAGCTGGAGAGCCTCGTTACTCCCAAGACCCGGATGCTCATCATCAACACTCCTCAAAACCCGACCGGCGGCATCCTCACCGAGGAGGACGTCCGGTTCGTGTGCGAGCTCGCCCACAAGCACGACCTGCTGGTGGTTTCCGACGAGATCTACAGCCAGCTGGTGTACGGGTTCCAGCATGTGTCGCCGATGTCTCAGCCCGGGATGCGTGAGCGCACCGTGCTGATGGACGGCCTTTCCAAGTCGTATGCAATGACGGGTTGGCGGTTGGGCTATGCGGTGGCGCCGAAGGCGCTGGCGGCCAAGCTCGACCAGCTGATGATCAACTCCTCGTCATGTGCTGCCGGCTTCACGCAGATGGCGGCCATCGAGGCGCTGAGCGCTCCCGAATCCGAGCAAGCTGTGCACAGGATGGTGAAGGTTTTCGAGCGCCGCCGCGACCTCGTCGTGGACGGCTTGAACTCGATAGCCGGCGTTCGGTGCGCGAAGCCCCAGGGCTCCTTCTACGCCTTTCCCAACATCGAGGGCACCGGGTTCGACGAGCGTGAGCTGGCGGACCGCCTGCTCACGGAGGCCGGCGTGGCCGTGCTGCCAGGCACCGCGTTCGGCGCCGCCGGCAAGGGCTTCATCCGCCTCGCCTACACGCAGTCGGAGGACGAGCTCCGGCATGGCCTGAAGCTGATCGGCGACTTCATCGAGGCGAACAAGCCCTAGCGGCGGTTCCCCAGGCACGCAGGGCCGCGGCGGGAGGTTCGATCGTCCGCCGGTTCGCCGGGCCTATATTCTTCAACCGATGGGTGACGGTCTCCGGCGCCTGACCGAACCGTTGGTTAGAGACGGCGGTCGCCTCCGGCCCGCATCGTGGGACGAAGCGCTTTGGCGTGCGGCCGCCGGGTTCGACAAGGCGCGGGCTCTCGGTCCGAACGGCTTCGGCATGTTCAGCTGCTCGAAGACGACGAACGAGATGAACTTCATGGCGCAGAAGTTCACCCGCGTCGTCATGGGCAGCAACAACGTCGACAGCTGCAATCGGACTTGACACGCTCCAAGCGTCGCCGGTCTGGCGACAGTGTTCGGAGCCGGGGGAGGAACCTCGTCCTATCGCGAGGTTGAGCAGACGGACCTGGTGCTCCTCTGGGGCTCGAACGCGCGCGAGACCCACCCGATCTTCTTCCATCACCTGCTGCGTGGAATCCGCAACGGCGCCCGCATGATGGCCGTTGACCCGCGCCGCACCGGCTCGGCCGAATGGGCTGACATCTGGCTCGGGCTCGACGTTGGCAGCGACATCTCGCTCGCCAATGCGATCGCGCGCGAGATCATCCACTCGGGTCTCGCCAACACCGAGTTCATCAACCGGGCCACGACGGGTTACGAGGAGTTCGCGCGCTGCGTCGAGGCCTACCCGTTGGAGCGGGCCGAGCGAGAGACCGGCGTGCCGGCGGCCGCGATCAACGAGGTCGCGCACGCGTACGGCGAGGCGGAGACGGGGATGATCTGCTGGACGCTCGGAATCACCGAGCACCACAACGCGACCGACAACGTGCTCGCCCTGATCAACCTGGCCCTGCTGACCGGCAAGGTCGGTCGCTTCGCCTGCGGCCTGAATCCCCTCCGCGGCCAGAACAACGTCCAGGGCGGGGGCGACATGGGCGCCATACCGGCGAGGCTCCCGGGCTTCCAGGACCTCGAGGTCCCGGAGATCCACGCCAAGTTCTCGAACGCATGGGGGGGCGCGAAGTTTCCCGCCAGGAAGGGATACCACCTCAGTGAGATGTTCGAGGCGATGGACCACGGCGAGTTGAGAGCCGCGTACATAGTGGGTGAGAACCCGGCGCGCAGCGAGGCGGACCAGACGCGCGCGGTGCGGCTCCTGAGCGGCCTCGATCACCTGGTCGTCCAGGACATCTTCCTGACCCAGACCGCGGAACTTGCGCACGTGGTGCTGCCCGCCGCCGCCGGTTGGGCCGAGTCCGAGGGCACTGTGACCAACAGCGAGCGCCGCGTTCAGCGCGTGCGCATAGCGCTAGAGCCGCCTGATGGCGCGCGCGACGACATCGCAGTGATCTGCGAGATCGCCAGGCGTCTCGGATGCGACTGGGGGCACCCGACGGCGGAGCAGGTCTGGGACGAGTGCCGCAGCCTTTCGCCCATGCACGCCGGAATGTCCTACCAGCGGCTCGACGAGCTCGGTGGCATCCAGTGGCCGTGCCCCGATGAGACACATCCCGGCACCGAGTTCCTGCATGCCCGCCTCTGGAGCGAGCCGGTCGACGGTCCGCGTGCGCCGTTCTATGCCGTCGAGCACGACCCGCCCGTCGACCTGCTGACCGAGGAGTTCCCGATCCGGCTCACCACTGGGCGGCGGCTCGACTCGTTCAACACCGGAGTGCAGACGGGCGGTTACACCTCGCCTCTGCGCACGCGCGAGGCGCTCCTCATCTCGCCCGCCGACGGTGCGCGTCTGGGTGTGGAGGATGGCGAGAGAGTACGTGCAAGCTCGCGCCGCGGCTCGGTCGAGGTGCCGGTGCGATTCGATTCGTCCTTGCGACCCGGGCTCGCGTTCATGACCCTGCATTTCCCCGACCAGGTGGCCACGAATGTGCTCACCATCGATGCCACAGATCCGAAGTCGGGCACCGCCGAGTTCAAAGCGAGCGCGATCCGCATCGACAAGCTCGTCACCGCCCCGTCACACTAAGTGTCCAGCTCCGGAGGCTCAGCCGAAATGTCAGGGGCAGCGCTGCGCGGTGCCCGTGCCACCCTCCGGGCTCATCCGGCTAGGCGCCCGATATCCGCGTTGCCAGCTGCGCTACTCGCTTACAGGTCTATCGACATGCTCGCTCCGTTGGCGCGCCAGGCGCGTGCAGGATGGGACTTACTGATCGCTCTTGGCGCCTTGATCTCGGGCGCCGATCCGGCGATTTTCGGCCGATCCTCCGGAGCAGGACACTAGTGGACATCAGGACCACCGGAGGCCCGCCGACCGCCGAGGAGATCGCAGCGGTCGACGGATTCCTGGGGGTGCCGGAATCGCTGTGGGAGGGCGGGGCGCGCGTGGCGCAGGACGACCACGTCGGTTACGGCGGCCGAGCCGCGCGCTCGCGGCGCCATCTCCTGCTGCCCGTGCTGCATGCGCTGCAGGACCACATCGGCTGGATCAGCCGCGGCGCGCTCGAGTACGCGTGCAGGCGTCTCACCATCCCGCCGGCGGACGCGTACGGCGTCGCGACCTTCTACGCCCGGTTTGCGCTCGAGGAGCGGCCGGCCCTCGCCGTGCATGTGTGCGACGACATCGCATGCAAGTCCGCGGGCGCCGACGAGCTCTGTGAGGCGCTGGAGCGGGGCTTCGGGCCCGCCGGCACCCCGAAAGCCGGCGCAGCGTGGTATCGAAGTCCCTGTCTCGGCCTGTGCGACCGGGCTCCTGCGGCGCTTGTCGAGCGAGCGGGGGCCGCCGGCCATCACGCCGACGGACGCATCGCTCCCGCGTCCTTCGCCACCGTCAAGAGTGGCCTCGAAGGTCATTGGCCTGAGGCCGACACAATGCCGATGAGCGGGGATCGGCATGGCGCAGGGAGGCTGCTGCGCAGGGTCGGCGTCGTCGAGCCCAGCAGCATCGACAGCTACCGAGAGGCGGGCGGATATTCGGCACTGCATCGAGCGTTGGAGCTCGGTCCCGAGGGCGTCATAAAAGAGGTCACGGACGCCAGGCTGCTGGGTCGCGGCGGCGCGGCGTTTCCGACCGGGCGCAAGTGGGACGCCGTGGCCAAGGCTCCGGCTCGCCCTCACTACCTGGTGTGCAACGCCGACGAGTCAGAGCCCGGCACCTTCAAGGACCGCGTCCTCATGGAGGGCGATCCCTTCGCGGTGATCGAGGGGATGACGATCGCGGCGATCGCGACCGGCTGCGAGCAGGGTTACCTCTACATCCGAGGCGAGTATCCGCACGCGCGCCACAGGATTGAGAACGCCATCGCCAAGGCGCGGGCTGCGGGATTGCTCGGCGACGACATCGCCGGCTCCGGCTTGCGTTTCGATGTTGAGGTCCGGCGCGGAGCCGGCGCCTACATCTGCGGAGAGGAGACCGCGCTCTTCAATTCGATCGAGGGGAAGAGGGGAGAGCCGCGCAACAAGCCTCCGTTTCCCGCCGAGGCCGGGCTCTTCGGCAAGCCGACCCTGGTCAACAACGTGGAGACGCTGGTCAACGTGCTCGAAATCATCAACGGTGGCAGCGCGGCCTATGCGGAGATCGGAACACGCGACTCGACCGGGACCCGCCTGTTCTGCCTCTCCGGACATGTCCGGGTCCCGGGCGTGTACGAGGTCCCGATGGGCACGACCCTTCGCGACCTGATCGACATGGCGGGCGGCCTTCGTGAGGGCAGAACTCTCCGGGCGGTCCTGCTTGGGGGCGCGGCGGGCTCGTTCGTCACCGAGTCTCAGCTCGACGTGCCGCTCAGCTTCGAGGGCACTCGAGCGATCGGCGCGACGCTCGGCTCTGGCGCGGTCATCGTCCTCGACGACACCGCGGGCCTCGAGCAGGTGCTGCTTCGTATCGCCCGCTTCTTCCGCGACGAGTCGTGCGGTCAATGCGTTCCGTGCCGGGTCGGGACAGTGCGCCAGGAGGAGGCGCTTATCCGCCTGCTGAATGAACGTGACGGATTGTTGCGCGAAAGGGAGGTCGCGCTCCTGGGCGACATCGCTCGAGCGATGCGCGATGCATCCATTTGCGGCCTGGGCCAGACGGCGGCCAGCGCGATCGGGTCGGCGGTGATTCAGCTGAAGATGGTGGGCGGTTAGATGGCGGACCGAGTGTTCGTCGGGTTGCCGAAGCGCCTGGTCAAGCTCAGCATCGACGGGCAGGACATGCAGGTGCCGGAGGGCTCGACGATCCTGGAGGCCTGCCGCCAGCTCGAGATCGACACCCCGACGCTCTGTCAGCTCGAGACCCTGACCCCGGTCAACGTCTGCAGGGTGTGTGTGGTCGAGGTCGAGGGCTCACGGGTCCTGGTCCCCGCCTGCTCGCGCAAGGTCGAGGCCGGGATGAAGGTTCACACCGACTCGGAGCGGGTGCGACACAGCCGCAGGCTCGTTCTGGAGCTGCTCGCGTCCTCGGTCGACATGTCCCTGTGCTCGGCCGAGGTGCACGGCTGGATGAAACGCTACGGCGCCGAGCCGCAGCGTTTCGGCCCGGGCGTGGCGACGGTGGCGCAGCCGGTGAAGATCGATAACGACCTGTACGTGCGGGATTACTCGCGGTGCATCCTCTGCTACAAGTGCGTCGAGGCTTGCGGGGTCGATGCGCAGAACACGTTTGCCATCGGCGTCGCCGGTCGCGGCTTCGATGCTCACATCTCGACCGAGTTCACCGTCGACCTGCCGGAGTCGGCATGCGTCTACTGCGGCAATTGCATCGGGGTGTGCCCGACCGGCGCGCTCATGTTCAAGAGCGAGCACGACATGCGGCTTGCGGGCACCTGGGACGAATCGCAGCAGCAGGTGACCGAGACGGTGTGTCCTTACTGCGGCGTCGGTTGCATGCTCGAGCTTCACGTCCAGGACAACTCGATCGTCAAGGTCACCTCTCCGCTGGACCACAGCGTCACCGCCGGTCACCTCTGCGTCAAAGGCCGGTTCGGATTCTCTTTCGTTCAGAGCCGGCGCGAGCCGGGCAAGCCACCGGCCGAATAAGAAAAGGCCGGGCCGTCGGGCCCGGCCTTCAGCGCTCTGCTTATTGGTTAGTGGTCGCCGGTCTCGCCGCCGTTGTTGTCACCAACGGACTGGTCATCGGTGTTGTTGTTGTCGCTGGTGGTGTTGTTGTTGTCGCCGTCTGACTGGTCGTCGCCGCTGTTGTCGCAGGACGTCCCTGCGGCGCCTTCATCGGTGTCATTGGTACCGGCCGTGTCGGAAGAGTCCTCCGGCTGGTCGGTGGCACACGGCTGGGGCGCGACTTCGGCCGCATCCTGCTGCGCCTCGGCGGCCGCTTCGGCCGCGTCCTGCAGCGCCTCGGCCGCGTCGGCGGCCTTGATCTTCTCGGCAGCCAGGAAGGCCGCCTGGTCCAGGGCATCCTGCCTCAGCTGAACCGCGGTCATCACGCTGGTCACCACGTGGCTGCTGTTGGCATGCAGCGTCACCACGGGCGCCGCATGGGCCATGACGGAGGTGATCGCCAAGATCACGCCCACCCCGGCCGCGACGCTCGCGGCTCCCACCTTGACAATCCTGTTACTGAACAATTCGGTTCCTCCTTGGTATGCCGGTTCTACTTGCCGGTCGATATAGAAACGCCAGCCGCCGCCGATGTCGGAAGTCGAGTTTTCCTAGCCGTGGCCGGATGTATCACCCGAGGGATCATTCGGGCTCGGTGTCGGGGATGAGCCGCCATCGTGCGAAGAATCCGGGGTCGGTGACGGTTCAGGGCTCTCGGCCGGGCTCGGGGACGGTTCGGGTCGCGGCGACCCCTCCGGTCGCTCGGAGGGTTCCGGCGACGGCTCGACCTCGTGACCGCTCGACGGGCTCGGTTGACCGATTCCGGTTCCATCGTGACTGTCGCGGCTGGGCTCCGGCCTTGGACTCTGATGCGATTTCGGGCTGGCCGCGGGGAAATGGCCAACTGATTGGAGTACAGCTCCGGCCCGCTCGGTCCAGATGACCGGGTTTGGGCTACCGGTGGCGGCGATGGCGGTCAGCGCGAAGCCGGCGGCGCCGACGCCGATCAGAGCGGGCGCGAAACGCCATGGCCGGCTGGGGCGCATAGCAGTTGCCGAGCGGTACCGCGCGCTTGAGACCATGGGCGATGGGGGCGCAACGTTGTCGAGGGCAGCCTTGAGCTGGCTCTCGAAGCCGTTACCGAGTGTGTCGTGATCAGGGATCGGCACTTATGAATTCGTCTCTTTTCGTCTAGACAACGCGCCAGGCGGGTCAAGTGAGAAGTCTTTGTTCGCCGGATCTCCTCCGAGCTTGCCTCGCAGCCTCTCGGCCGCCTGCGCGAGTCGGGTGCCGACCGTTCGCTCTGAAACGCCCAGAGCGGTAGCGATCTCGCGGTTGTTGTAGCCGTGGTAATGCCGCAGGACGATCGCTGCGGCCAGCTTCGGTGGAAGGCCTCGGAGCGCGCCTAGCAGGTCACGCTCTACCACCACCTCCCCAGGGTCAGCGCCGTGAGGTGGGCGGCCGAGGCGACGCACCAGCTCGCCGGCAGTTCGCAGCTTCGCCCGCCGGCGGTATGAGATCGCCCCGTTTACCGCGATGCGATGGATCCAGGCCTCGGCGGGCGCGTCCGGGTGCCACCGGCCCCAGGCTTTGAAGGCGCGGACGAAAGCGTCCTGGGCGCAGTCCTCCGCCTCGGCCGGATCGGCCAGGATGGCCACGAGGGTCCTGAACACGCGCGGGTATGCGGTGCGGTAGAGACGATCGAAATCTTCCGCCGAGCCCGGTCTGTACGGCTCCGTGCTCGGATCGGGCTTAGTCAACTCGAAGGTATATAACGCCCCAGGGTACGGCCTTCATGCGGAGATAATGCGCTGGTGCCGATCGTCTGGACCGACCTGCCCGAGGCCAACCGGCTGCTGGAGACCGATCCGCTTGCGCTGCTCGTCGGCCTGGTGCTGGACCAGCAGGTCAAGATGGAGAAGGCGTTCGCCGGACCTTACGAGCTGAAGCGGCGTCTCGGCCACCTCGACGCGCGCAAGATCGCCGCCATAGACCCCGACAAGCTCGGTGCGGTGTTCCGCGAGCGCCCGGCCCTGCACCGTTTCCCGGGCAGCATGGCCCAGCGCGTGCAGGCGCTCTGCGCGGCGGTCGTCAAGGAGTACAGCGACGCCGCCGCCGCGGTCTGGACTGGTGCGCGTGACGGCGACGACCTCGCGCTTCGCATCAAGAAGCTCCCGGGCTTCGGTGACATGAAGGTGAAGATCCTCGTCGCCGTCCTGGCCAAGAAGTTCGGCGTCAAGCCCAAAGGCTGGGAGAAGCATGCCGCCACCTGGCACACGGTCGCGGACGTCGATTCGGAGGCATCGATGGTCGAGGCTCGCGCCGTCAAGCGCGAGATGAAGGCCAAGGCAGTCAAGCCAGAAAAGAAAACGGGGCGATGAGGGCGCACTAAGGAGACCGGGCTCGAGCCCCTCTCCCCTCCGGGTAGAGGTCCTCTGTTAAAGTTTGCGATCCGGCCGGCCCAGCCGGAGTGAGCTGGGCGACGAGATCAGACGAGACGTGGAAGGCGCCGGCGCGCGCGCAGGGCGCAAGGAGAGCTAGATGAGAGAGTACACAACCACCCGGGAGGAGTCCCGGGCGCTGGCGAAAGACCATGCGCTCGTCCCGCTCTACAGGGAACTGCTCGCCGACATGC
>JBGPOC010000067.1:0-8842 GCA_041487825.1 Candidatus Dormibacteraceae bacterium
AACGGCACCACCGGGATCATCTTTGAGGGCACCCCCGACTTCCCGGACAAGGATCGGTGGTGGAAGATCATCGAGCGCTACCGGCCCGACATCCTCTACACCGCTCCGACCACGATCAGAACGCACATGAAATGGGGCCCCGAGTACGCCGCCAGGCACGACCTGAGCTCCCTTCGGCTGCTGGGCACGGTCGGCGAGCCGATCAACCCCGAGGCCTGGGTCTGGTACCGGGAGCATATCGGCGGCAATCGGACGCCGGTTGTCGACACCTGGTGGCAGACGGAAACCGGAATGATCCTCATCACTCCGCTGCCGGGAATCACCACCCTCAAGCCTGGGTCGGCGACCAAGGCGTTCCCCACGATCGACGCCGCGGTCTTCGACAACGCCGGCAAGGAGGTCCCGCCGGGCGGGGGTGGCTACCTCGTGATCCGCAAGCCGTGGCCGGCGATGCTGCGCGGGATCTACGGCGATCCGAAGCGGTACGAGGAGACGTACTGGAGCCGGTGGAAGAACATCTATTTCGTCGGCGACGGTGCCCGCGTGGACGAGGATGGCGACTTCTGGCTGCTCGGCCGCGTGGACGACGTGATGAACGTTTCCGGCCATCGGATATCGACGATCGAGATCGAGAGCGCGCTGGTCAGCCACAAGGCTGTCGCCGAGGCCGCGGTCGCCGGTCGGAACGATGCGCAGACGGGCCAGGCGATCGTTGCGTTCGTGACCCTGAAGGCCGGCCGCGAAGGTTCACCCGCGATGATGAAGGAGCTTCGGGATCACGTCGGCACCGTGATCGGCAAGTTCGCCGCCCCGGCCAACATCGTGTTCACCCCTGAGCTGCCGAAAACGCGATCGGGCAAGATCATGCGCCGGCTGCTGCGCGACGTCTCCGAAAACCGTCCGCTCGGCGACACCACAACGCTGGCCGACCCCACCGTCGTCGCCGAGATTGCTCGGCGAGGTAAAGAGGAAGCCGGCAAGGACGAGGGCTAGCGAAGCAGGCATAGCGGCGTGTTCTAACGCAGTCCGTCTCAGGCTTGGCTCAAACTTGCCGCTGTGACGCTCGACCCCGCTGTCGAAGCAACAGCCCCCAAGGACGAGGCGAAAGCTCTGGAGCCTGCTCCGACCGCCGTCCCTGCGCCGCGGCGTCGGGGTCGAGGGTTGCGATCCTTCAACTTCTTTGCGGCCCTGATCGCGGCTGCGGCCGTCCTCTATGCGTCATTCGCCGGCGCAGGACCGCTGCCCGCGCTCGGACCCGCGTTCAACCCGTCGACGGGCGCCTGGACGATGGCCGCGGATGCTGCCGCCGTCAAGAGCGAGACCCTGACGATCGGCGGCCTCCAGCAGCCCGTACGCGTCACGTTCGAGAAGGACGGCACCGCTCACGTCGTCGCGCAGACCGACGCCGACCTCTTCCTCGCCGTCGGCTACGTGCACGCGCGCTTCCGCCTCTTCCAGATGGACCTGATGCGCCGGCAGGGAGAAGGCCGGCTTTCGGAGGTGGTGGGCAAGGCCGCCGTGGACAGCGACACGTTCGAGCTCCAGCTCGGCCTGCTCCGGACCGCGCAGCTGGAATGGTCTCAGGCAGACGAGGTGACGAGGGTTGCGCTGGCCTCTTACGCGCGCGGCGTGAACGATCGTATCGACGAGGCCAAGCGTGTCAACCAGCTGCCGGTGATGTTCACCTTGCTCGGCTACCAGCCGCAGCCGTGGACGCCGATCGACACCCTGATCGTCAAGGGCGACATGACCCAAACGCTCAACTTCACCGACACGCCCCTGGTGATGGAGCTGCTCGACAAATCGCTCGGGCCCGAGCTCACAGCGTCGTGGTTCCCGGTGCTGCCTCCCAACGCCCAATCGCCATATGACCCGGGGCCCTATCCGGGCCACACCACGGTGGGGCCGATCACCGCCATGCGAGCGGTGACGGACTCCGAAGCCGCCACCGCCCTCGCGCTTCACGACCGGCTGGCGGCGCTACCGCCCGGCCTGCTCGCGACGGGCGGCGAGAGCAATAACTGGGCCGTCGCCGGATCCAAGAGCGCGAGCGGCGGCGCCCTGCTCGCCGGTGACCCGCACCTGCACCTGACGCTGCCTTCGATCTGGTTTCAGCTCACCGAGGACTCGCCCGACTACCACACGAGTGGCGTCAGCATCCCGGGGACGCCGGTGGTCCTGATCGGCCACAACCAGCACATCGGATGGAGCCTCACCGACGCCCAGAACCAGCAGACCTTTTTCTACGAAGAGAAAGAGGATGGCGCCCACCCCAACCAGTACTTCTGGAAAGGCGCGTGGCAGACCTACACCTCCGTGAGCTACGACATCCCTGTCCTGAGCGGACAGACCAAACACCTGACCGTGAAGCTGAGCACCCATGGCCCGGTCATCAGCGCACGGGGCCTCACCACCTCGGTCTGGTGGGCCGGCAACGTTCCGTCGCAAGACTTCGAGGTCCTGATGCGGATCGGGCAGGCCTCCGCCTTCCAGGGGTTTCGCGACGCCCTGCGCGACTGGCACTCCCCGACCCACAACTTCGTCTACGCCGACGACGCGGGGAACATCGGCATGATATCGGCGGGCTATTACCCGCTGGTCGCAAAGGGTCAGCCGTGGCTGCCGATGCCGGGCACCGGGGACTACGACGTCACCGGGACGGTGCCGTACGACGACATCCCGCAGGTGTACAACCCGCCCGACGGCATCGTGTGGAGCGCCAACCAGCGCCAGGTCGGGCCCGACTATCCCTACTACATCGGCACCACCTCGAACTTCTTCGACCCCGGTTACAGGGCCAACGAGATTCACCGCGTGCTGAGCCAGGACGGCAAGCTCAGCGCGGCCGACATGATGGCACTGCAGACGGACACGCGCGATTTCCTGGCGTCTGAGATCACACCGGTGCTTCTGAACGCGCTCGCCGGCGACGCGCTCACTTCGACCGAGCTGAAGGCGCGGGATCTCCTGACGAACTGGGACTTCCACATGGACACCTCCTCCGCCGCCGCCTCGATCTGGTGGACGTTCTGGGAGGCCTACCTCGCGGCGACGTTCGATCCCTGGTGGAAGTCGCGCAACGTCATGGTCGACCGCGCCGAGTCCACGAGCACCAACGCGAACACGCAACTCAACGATTCGCTCGGGCAGGACCTCGAGGCCTGGACGCTCGGTGACCCAACCAATCCGGCGTTCAAGCTGAGCGGGTCGGCGCAGAACGCGCAGGACGTGATGAGGGCAGCTTTCCACACCGCCGCCTCGTCGCTTGGCACCACGCTCGGCGCTGACCCGGCGACGTGGACGTGGGGCAGGATCCACACCCGCCAGCTGGAGAACCTGGCCCAGGTCGCGGGCCTCAACTACGGTCCGCGAGCCGACCGGGGCGACGGCAACACGGTGCTTGCGGCTCCCGACTTTCCATCGGCGCACGGTCCCAGCTGGAGGATGGTCGTGGACTGGGGGACGCACACGTTCAGCGGCATCTATCCCGGGGGCCAGAGCGAGAACCCGGCGTCGGTCTGGTACGAGAACAGGGTCGACATGTGGTGGAGCGGCCTCTATGCGCCGATGCTCTCTGCCGAAGAGGGGGCGTCCTCTCCCGGCGCCGCTACCTGGGCGATGCAGCCGTGAGGGGTTCCAGCGGTTTCGTGATCGCGCTCGTGGTCGGCGCGGCGGTGTCCGTGGCCGGCGTTCTCATCGGGGCCTGGTGGCTCACGTTTCCGGCCGGCCTCCTCATCGGCCTCACGCTCGGGCAGGCACGCCTGGCGATCCCGGCCGGCGCCCTCGCCGGCCTGGTTGGATGGGGGTTGCCGCTCGCGATCCAGCAGGATCGCGTCGGCCTCGGAGCGGCGGCGAGCAGCCTCGCCGCGATCCTGGGTTCCACCGGTCAACCCGTGGTTCCCGTGATCCTCACATGCGTCGTCGGCCTGCTTCTCGGCCTGACCGGCGCGTGGCTGGCGTCAGCTGGTCGAAGCCTGGCGGCGCCTACGACTAGCTAGCCCAACGTCACCCCACGGTCATGGCGGTCCAGGTTCGTCCTCCATCGGTCGTCTCATAGAGCTGAGCGGATGAGCCGGCCTGCGATTGGCTCAAGGCCCAGCATCGCGACACCGAAACGCAATCCAGCGGTCCGGGAGACAGTTGGACGTTGGCTATCACGGGCTGCCAGCTCGTGCCGCCGTCATCGGTTCGGTACAGCCAACGCCCAGCAGAATCGGTCGTCGCAAGGCTGGCAAAGCCGACGGAGGCTGTGACCATGGTCACTCTTGTCCCCTGACCCGGCACAGCGTGCAGCGTCCAATGTCGCCCGCCGTCCGGGCTCACGTAGATCCACGAGCGGTTGGCGGTAGGTTCGGTGTCGTTGAGGACCATGTACCCGTAGCCTGCTGACACGAAGCGCGGCGCAGACAAGCTGCATGGGCCACCTTCACAGTCGGTTGAGAATGTCGCCCCATGGGGCGCGGCGAGTGATTGCGCCCTCCAGGTCACACCCCCGTCTGTCGTCATGTCAAACGTGACGCCGCCGGTGCATCCTCCGGTCAACCAACCGACTCTGGCATTAAGGAACGAAAGATCTTGCTTGCCGCAGTTCACCGATGGGGCGCCGGCCGTTGATCGGCCCGGTGGGAAGTCTGTTTGGGCGACGAGCTGCCAGGTTTTTCCGCCATCTGTCGTGCGGTCAATGACAATTCCCTGCTGCTGATACTGGCTGGCGGGTTCGCCAGGGGTGGCCAACCAGCCATTTGTGCCGTCCGAAAACGTGATCAGCGCACCTCGGAAGACGATGGCCGGCGCGGTCGTCTGCGACCACGTCTGTCCACCGTCGGCTGTGGCCCATAGGTCGGCAAGCCCTGAGCCCAAGCTATCGTTCGCCGTCATCAACCAGGCACGATTCCCGTCGATCAAGGCGAACCCGAAGATGAACGTACCCTTGGCTATCTGCGGCGTGACCACCACCCAGCTGTTGCCGCCGTCACCCGTGCGGAGCAGGTCCGCTATCGGCCCTGCCGATTGGTAGGTCACCGCCCAACCATCCTCACCAAACATCGCCATCGAACCGAATGCGAACGCGGCCGCAGGCGTCGGGGTGGTTTGGGTGCGGGGACCGCTGGCCGGGCCCGGGCCGTGGGTCACCCGCGCGCCGTGGCCCGCCAGCAGCAGGACACCGACCGTGACTACGGCGAGGCAGACCGCCGCCACCACCGCCAGCGTGGGTGTGGTCCTCGCTACTGGCCGGCCGGCTTCGAGCGCCGTGGACAGCCGAGCCCGAAATGCCCCTGACGGCTCGCCGCTGCGCGCGTCCAGGGCGCGGCGCAGGTCGCGCTCGTCGAGGCTCATTGGTCGACCTCCATCACCAGACCTGGACGGATGGCACCGAGCGCGCGGTGAATCCGTTGCCGCGCAGCATTGGGCGAGCACCCGAGGACGCGGGCGACTTCCTCGATCGGCAGGTCGAGGTTGTAGTAGAGGGTCAGGGCAAGCAGATGCTGCTTAGGGAGCCTGTCGAGCGCTGAATCCAGGTCGATCCGGTCGGCCCACGCGCCCTCCGAAGAGGCCGCAGGAATGGTCGGTGGGGTGTCAATCAGAGGCACCAGCCGCCACCAGCGCGAGCGCCGGGCCGTCCGGCATTCGTTGGCCACGATCGCGAGGAACCACGGCCTGAGGTCTGACCCTGATCGGAAACGATCGAGCTTGCGCCAGCTCTTGAACGCCGCCTCCTGGACGGCGTCCTCCGCGGCCGGCCGATCTTTGAGCATCGTCATGGCAAGTCGGAAGGCCGGATCGAGGACGGGCGCCAGCAGCTCGGCGAACGCGGGGCCATCGCCGGCCCTTGCGCGCCGGAGTTGATCTGCAAGCAGCAGGTCCTCACTCACGGTCTCCGTAACCGGTTGTACGCCCGCAGGCGGAGATCTGTTACGTCAGCCCGCCATCTCCCGGTACAGCGACTCCGTCTCCTCTGACGGGCCGACCCCTAGCTCTGCTTCGAGGAGGCGCTTGCATTCCAGGTACGTGCGGATGGCCTCGCCACGGTCGCCGTTCTTGACCTGCATCCGCATCAGGCGGCGATAACCTGATTCGCGGTATGGCTCGAGGCGCACCGCCTCCTTCGCGTGCGTGAGCGCCAGCTCGATCTCACCGTTCGCGGCCAGCGCCTCAACCCGGCAGTCCAGGGCTCGCAGGAAGGCGGCGGCGAGCACCGCCCGGCGCCCCTCGGCCCACGGCCCGTCGTCGCCGGGTAGGAACGGCCGTCTCAGGATCGTGGTGGCGATCAGTGAGGGGCCGTAAGCCGCCTGCGGGTTGCCGGCAGCGACGTAGCCGTCGGCGGCATCCACCCCCGCCAGGGCGGCCTCGAGATCGACCCAGGTGTCGGTCGGCGCCGAGAACTGGTAGCACCCGAACGCGTTACCGATGATGTGCGAGCGGACCAGGCCCAGGGTCGCGAGGCGTGACCGCAGGCGGCTGATGATGGCGCTCAGAGCCAGCGTCCACGATGGCGGGAGGGACCCGGGCCAGAGCGCCTCGGCGAGCTCGGACTGGGTGACCGCCCTCCGCCTCTCACTGACCAGGTACGCGAGCACGAACCGACCCTGCGGCCCGCCGAGCTTCGACTCGCGGAGGAGGCGCCCGTCACGCTCCGCCTGGACTTCGCCCGTAAGGTAGATCCTTAACAATCAGTGCCCTCCTGGACGCCGCTTGCGCGACAAGAGCCCTCCAAAGATTCCCCAAAGCCCACCGGCGAAGATGCTACCGCCGGGCCGGTACGACACAAGGAGATGCCATGAAGAAGCGAGTCGAGTGCGAGTGCGGTTGGGTGCTGGAAACCGACGACGAGGACAAGCTCGTCGCCGGCGTGAAGCAGCACGCCTCGGAGGTCCACCACATGCAGGGTGTGACCCGCGAGCAGGTGCTCGCCCAGGCGAAGCCCGTCTAGCACCCGCAAGTCCAAACCACGCCACCTCAGGGTGGCCTTGCAAAGGAGTCGAAGTGAAGTACCTCTACCTTCTCTATGCCGACGAATCGAAGATGCCGGCGCCCGGGAGCGCCCAGTTCAACGCGCAGAACGACGCGTACAACACCTACTACGAAGAGATCAAGGACAGGTTCAAGGCCGGTGACCCGGTCCAGGGTTCGAGGACCTCGAAGACGGTTCGCGTACGGAACTCGCGCACCGAAGCCACCTCAGGACCGTTCACCCACACCGGGGACCAGCTGATCGGCTTCTACGTGGTCGAGGCCGAGGACCACGACGAGGCCGTGAAGCTCGCGGCCAGGTGCCCGGCCGCCCACGTGGGCGCCGTGGAGGTCCGCCCCATCGTGTCGATGTAAGGAACCCACGGCCCACTTCCCCTCCCCCACGCGGGGGAGGGCGAGGGTGGGCGGGAGCGAGCCCCTCCGTCGTTGCGCCATGCGCGCTCGTTGACGGGCGTGAGACCGAGTGATAGCGTCGGCGGCAATTCAAGATCGGTCACCGGCACGCAAGGAGGGGAGCACTTGAGCGTTTCCGATTCAGCCCACCACGCCGACGAGCAGGACCTGGCGAGGTTCGGCTATAAGCAGGAGCTTAGGCGGGTGCTGGGCGTCTATTCCAGCTTCGCGGTCGCCTTTTCGTATATCTCGCCGTCGACAGGCATCTTCACCCTCTTCATCCTGGGCCTCTCTTTGGCGGGTCCCGCGTTCTTCTGGAGCTGGCCGATCGTTGTCGTCGGGCAGCTGATCGTCGGCCTCAACTTCGCCGAAGTGAGCGCACACTTCCCGGTCGCGGGCTCCGTGTACCAGTGGACCAAGTACCTGTCCAACCGGACGTACGCGTGGTTCACAGGCTGGATCTACCTGTTCGCCGGTGTACTGACGATCGCAGGAGTCGTAGCGACAGTGCCACTCGTGCTAATCCCTCTGCTGAACAACATGGGCATGAGCATTCCCACCACGCCCGAGGCTATCCGCAACACCGCTGCACTGGTGCTCTTGAGCACGACTTTGCTCAGCATCTTCGGAGTGCGGCTCGTCGCGTTAGTGAACAACACGGGCGTCGTGTTCGAGATTGTCGGAATGGTGGTCTTCGCGTTGATCCTTCTTCTCTTCTATCACCACCAGTCGGCGGCGGTCTTCACCGATTTCAGCTACCTCGGCTCCGGGTTCAGCAACCAGGCAGGGATCTTCCTCGGGGCCATGTTCATGTCGCTGTTCGTGATCTATGGATTTGACACGGCGAGCACGCTCGCCGAGGAAACCAAAAACCCTCGGAAGTCAGCTCCCCAGGCCGTGCTGGCCGCCGTCATCGGTGCGGCCATCATCGGAACGATCTTCCTGGTCGCGATGATCATCGCGATCCCTGGCGACGTAAAGCAGTTCGTCGCCGATGCAGCCGCCGGCAAGTACCCGTTCCCGCTTGTGAATATCATCGAGGCGAACTTCCCAGGTTGGGCCGCGAACCTCTACTTGTTCGTCGTCGTTGCTGCGATTTACATCTGCTGCCTCGCTATCCAGACCGCAACGATCCGCCTTGCCTTCGGCATGGCGCGCGATGGCAAGCTTCCGCTTGCAAAGTACTACAACAACGTCGCCCCGAGCCTTCACACTCCGATCGGCACCTGCATCGTCATCGGCGTGCTGGCCGGCCTTCCACTGATCTACTACGCCGGCGCCGGCACCATCGCGATCGCTGCCACGGGGATGATCTACCTCTCGTACATCCTGGGCAACATCGCCATCCTCATCGCCCGGACGAAGGGTTGGCCGAAGGAGAAGACGCCCTTCACGCTCGGCAACTGGGGCATGCTCGTCAACGTGCTGGCGCTGGTCTGGGGCATCGCCATGGAGATCAACTTCCTGTGGCCGCGAA
>JBGPOC010000068.1:0-8836 GCA_041487825.1 Candidatus Dormibacteraceae bacterium
GACGATCGACGAGATCCGCGCCGCCGCCCAGGCGGGAGCGTCTGCGGTCATCATCGGCAAGGCTCTCTATGAGGGGCGCGTCAGGCTGGAGGACGCGCTCGCGCTATGAGACGTATCGCGCTGCTCATCGCGTTGTTGCTCACGCTCGCAGCCTGCGGGGAGCGGGCAACCCCCGACGACCAGGGCCTGCATCGCGACGTGGTCAACGACACCAGTGGCGCCGAGGTGACGTTCGACGCCACGTTGATGGACAACCCGGTGGAGTCGGGCGGGCACGAACGTTTCGACGTCAAAACGACGACCGGCGAGCTCCTCGAGATCGACCACAACACCGACCTGGCCGCCTACGCGCCGATCCGCAAGGGCGACCACGTGGTCATCCACGGGCAGCTGTACATCGACCCGGGTCCAAGACTCGGCGTGCACTGCACGCATGCGCAGACCTCGAGCGGCTGCCCCTACCCGGGATGGATCATGTTCGCCAACAACTACTACGAATGAAGACGAGGAAGAGGACTGCGGTCCTCTTCCTCGAGCCATCACCTGGGGCTCCCCGCCACGCTAGAGGCATTTGGATGATGGACGCTGGGTGACGGCCGGAATGAATCCGGCCTCCTGGCGACGCCTTCGTCTATTTAAGAGAACAATTGGGGGCTGTGACGAAACGACGGGCGGCGAGAGGAGGCTTGTCGTTTTTCCGCAATCTGACGGCGGGTGGGATGGGCCCCCTCGAACGGGCGCGGACGGTCCTCGGCAACCTCGCGCGGCGAGGCGGCAGGCGCAGGGCGGGATGCTGCGGGAACTACGGCGATCCTGGTTGTTGAATGACTGTTGCCGAAGCCCGTGCGGCTGGCCTGATCAAGTAAGTCCCAAACCTCTAATCTCTCTCCCCGCCGGGAGCAATCAGTAAGGCCCATCCTTAACGCCGCTATGCGCGCAGAGCCTGAGAGAGGGCCGAAAGCAGGACCTAGGTTTTTCGCGCCACCAGCCACGAGGCCGCCTGCGCGATGGGGCGGATCACCATCTCGTCGATGTCCACGTGCGCAGGGCGGGTGACGGCGAACACGATGCAGTCGGCGACGTCCTCGGCCACGAGCGGCTTGACCCCCTGGTACACGGCCTTTGCCGCCTTGCGATCGCCACCGAAGCGCACAGTGCTGAATTCGGTCTCCACCATCCCGGGCGCGATCTCGGTCACTCGGATGGGTTCACCGTTCAACTCCAGGCGCAGCGTGCGAGAAATGGCGCGCACGGCGTGCTTGCTGGCGGTGTAGCCCGCGCCGCCTTTGTAGGTCTCGAAGCCGGCGATCGACCCCAGGTTGACGATGTGCCCGTGCTTGGCCTTGCGCAGGAGCGGTATGCAGGCTCGCGTCATCCGCATCAGGCCCATAACGTTGACCTGCCACATTCCGATCCAGTCCTCATCGTGCGCCTGGGCGATCGGATGGAGTCCAAGCGCAAGGCCTGCGTTGTTCACCAGCACGTCGATGCGTCCGAACGCCTGGGACACCGCGCCGACGAACGTTGTGATGCTCTCTTCGTCGGTCACATCGAGAGGCAGGGCCATCCCCAGGTCACCGATCACGCGCTTCACCCGCGTGAGGCGGCGCGCCCCTGCCACGATCTGATAACCACGCCGTCCGAGGGCCACCGCGGTGGCGGCGCCGATGCCTGAGGAAGCTCCTGTGACGACCGCGACCGGCCTCGATCCTTTGGCGACCATCTCTCCCCCGTGAATAGCGACCGCGAGCGGCTTCACAGCGTACGCTAGGGGATGGAAATGCTGGACGTCCTGATTGGGGTGGTCGTCGGTTTCCTGGTGGTCGGCGGCGTCCTCGTCATGCTGGGCCCCAACCTCGGCTTGCTGGTCAGGAGAGCGCGAAACCTACGGCGAGCGCGCATCCCCTCCGTGTTCCAGGCGGCTCAGCCCCGGGCGCCGGTGTCGGCCGGAGTCAACCCGAAGACTCAGCGCGTGCTCGATGCGGCCGCGCGGCTCGGCACCTGGCTTCGGGCGCACGGGCGCGAGGATCTCGCGCGAGAGCTGCGGGGCGCTGCCGCCCGGTTGACTGGTGACGAGGCGGCCGGCCTGTACGCGATGCAGTCCGCGCTCCAGCGGCTTCGCTCGCTGAGCCTTGACGACGCGAACGCGCAGCAGCGCCTGAAGTCGTTGACAGGCGAATTGCGAACGGCGGTCCAGGACCGCTTCGAGCAGCTCGAGCTTTTGCCCTTCAAACGCCCGTAGCGTTCAGATCGGCGTTCGGCGCAACACCTCGGCGCCCATCTCCTCCGGCAGCTCCAGGGCTGACGGCGCGACGAGCGAGAACTCCGGCGGCGGGCCCAGCACCATCATGCGGCGCCACAAGCTCACGCCAGGCGTCGCGGTCCAAGCGCCCAGGCGTTTGTAGAGGTCGGAGTACGACATGCCGGCCGGCTTCGAGAAACGAACTTCGAAGCCCGCGTCCATCAAAGGCTCGCCTGAGGCAAGACTGAAGAGCTTGCCGGCACCGTCAGCCGCCATGCGGGCGGCAGCGTCGTGCGACGGCGCCCGGGCTCCGCTCACGGCCGTCGCGTTCAACGTGTCGAGCGCTGCAGAGCTGTCGACCAGGTACCAGTCGCTGTAACCACCGCCGATCCGAAACGTCGCGGATGTGATGAAACCGGCAGGCGGCGTGCGCGCCAGCTCAACGTGGAACCGCCGCAGCGAATCCTCGTAAGCTGCGATCTCAACCCCGGTCGCGGGCCGATGCGAGAAGACGTAAGCCAGCAATCTGTAGGTCCTCCCTAACCCAGCCCCGCAGGGTTGGCCGGGGTCTCCCCGGCCATAACTTTGTCTCTATTCACTCCCAAGCGCGGCGAGGAGCGACCTTTCTTCAACAAGTCCCATCGATATACCGGAAAGAGAGCGCCGGCCCTTTGGTTGGTGAGCATTGATCCTGCCTACTGAATCAGGGCCGGGTCGCCTGCGGCGAAGCCGCACGCGCGATGAGAGGGAACCATCGGGTTCCCTCTCATATCTTCGGGCCTTTGCCTGACTCGATGTACTTCTTCAGGGCTGCCATGTTGCCTCGGATGCCTGCCGCGTATTGCGGAGCGAACATGCTGCCCGTAAGACGGAGCAGGCCGCCGAGCTGGTAGTCCATCTCGTAGACCACGCGCGTGCCGGTCTTGGTCTGGCTGTATGAGTACGACCAGGTCCCCTTGAGCGGCCCGCGGACGAACGTTCCAGAGCAGCGTTTGGGCTTGACGTAGACCGCCTGCTCGACCTCGAGCGTTTCTTTGAATCCGCCCGGCAGGTCGAGGTGGTAGCGATACCGCGTGCCCACGCCGGGCGGCTTGTGGTCGAGCTTCTCCACCCTGGCCACGTGGCCGGACCACTTAGGGACGTTGGTGACGTCCTCCTGCACGACGGCCCAAACACGTGTGGCCGGCGCGTCGATGTCGACGGTTTCGCGCAGCTTGGTCATCCTGCGATCATCAACTTTAGTGCGAGCGCCCCACGGAACACCCGCACAGCCGGCACCGCGCCGGATGCTCGGAGCGCTGCGACACCGCAACTATCGCCTGTTCCTGGTCGGGCAGATCATCTCCACGATCGGGACCTGGATGCAGAGCGTGGCCATGCCGTGGCTCGCGCTCCAGCTGACGCACAGCGGCCTGCTCGTCGGGCTGGTCCTCGCGGCGCAGTTCATGCCGGTGCTTCTCGGCAGCCAGTTCGGGGGTATGGTCGCGGACCGCTATCGCAAGCGCAGCGTTCTCCTGGTCACGCAGTCCGTGTTCACCATTCCGAGCTTTGCGTTGTTCGCGGTCAGCTCCACGGGGCACGCGCAGTACTGGATGATCGTGCTGGCGGCGTTTGCCACCGGCACCATCAACCTGTTCGACGTCCCTTCCCGCCAGGCGTTCGTCATCGAGATGGTCGGCAGGCAGGACCTGATGAACGCGATCGCGCTCAACTCGTCCGTCTTCAACACGGCGGCGGTCGTCGGACCTGCTGTCGCCGGCGTGATCATCGGCATCGCCGGCGTTCCGATCTGCTTCCTGGCCAACTCGGTCAGCTACCTCGCGGCGATCATCGCCCTGCTGCTGATGCGCGACCTGCCGGCGCACGTGCGTGACCGCACCGAACAGCCATTGCTCAGGCGGATCGCGCAGGGCGCGTCGTATGCGCGTCGCGAGCCCGTGGTCGGCACGCTCCTGGTCGCAGTCGCCGTCTTCTCGCTTTTCGCAATGAACCGCTTGACCCTGATCCCCTTGTTCGCCGACCAGGTGCTGCATGTCGGCGCCCAGGGCTTCGGGTTCCTGCTTGGGTCGATGGGCCTCGGGGCGCTGGTCGGAGCGCTCACGCTGGCGTTCAACCCCAGCGCAAGCCAACCGCGGCGCCAATTCTGGATGGCGATGATCTGGGTCGCCGCCCTGCTGGCGTTCTCGATCTCGCGCGAGTTCGCCATCTCCCTGGTGACCCTGTTCGTGGCCGGGTACTGCCAGATCTCCTTCGTGGCCACGGCCAACAACCGCATCCAGACGATCACCCCGGACCATCTCCGAGGCAGGGTCATGGCGCTCTACGCGCAGGCGCTCATCGGAGTCGGGCCCCTCGGCAGCACCCAGGCGGGCGCGCTGGCCACGCTGCTCGGCGCGCCCTGGGCGATGGCGATCGGCGCCGTGGTCGCGGGCGTGGTCGTGCTCGCGATCCGCATCGCGCGCCCGTACGTGTTCGCGGCGGCGGAAGCGGCCCCCACCATACCTACCAGCACTGCCTGACCTCCAGGACGCCTGAGCCAGCTACGAGCACGGCCCTTGACAAGCGTATATATCGTGTCACGATATAGCGAGGAGCGATATATGGCACTCAGAGACGATGCTGCTCTTCTCATTCTTACGAGCCTCGCCGGCGGAGCCAAGCATGGCTACGCGATGATCGACGACATCAAGTCCATCACCGGCGCTCGACTTGGGCCGGGCACTCTCTACGGCGCCATCGCGCGCCTGGAGACCGAGGGGATGATCGAGGCGCTGGCGAGTGACGATCGACGCCGCCCTTATCAAATCACCGCTGCGGGCCGGCGGCACCTTGAATCGGAGATCGGCGGAATGAGAAGCCTGGTCGCGGCGGGCCGGCGTCGGCTGAGGAGGGCGTGAGATGCGCCGGGCGTCAGCGGCTGTTTCCGCCCTGCTCCTGGCGATTGTTACGATCACGATCGCCGAAGCCGCATTGGCAGCGCTCCTCTTCGTATTCAGTTACGTCTTAAGGATCAACCTGACGCTCGAGCTGGGATCTGCCCACCTCTTCTTCCAGTCGGACTCCTCCGCAGGCCCAGTGGTCGAGCTGTTCAGCCCTGCGGCCCTCAGCTCGATCCTCTTCTGCGCCGCATGCGGACTCGCCGCCGCAACCCGGACGTTTCGGCACTGGCGGCCGACCACATGAAAGCCCTTCTCCGGCTCTATCCCCGGTCTTGGCGCAAACGCTACGGCAGCGAAATGGATGCCCTCGTGGAGGAACTTCCGACGGAACCTGGAGTCATCCTGGATCTGGTGATCGGCGCGGCAGTTGCCTATGCGGGTGTTATCCGCGGTAATAGAGTTCTGAGCAGCGCGGCCGCCTACCTGCACGGTGTTTGCGTGGCGGTGTTGCTACAGGCGATCGCATTCGTCACGCTCGTGCTTGTTTCGCAGCAGGCGCCGGGCCCCACCGTGGTCGAGCTCGGCCCGTTTCAGTTCGCCTCGGTTATGCGGCCGTTCTTCTTGCACCTCGACGAGTTGTTCGCGTCGGTGCTCGCCAGAACCGTCATCCAGTCGCTGCCCGGCGTGATCCTTCTGCTGCTGCTCATGGCGATCCTGACGCTGGTCCTCGTGGGACCTCGATGGGTTCGGCGGAGCATTCAGTGAGGTTGCTTGTAGTTGGTGCCCTCGCCATCCTGACCGTGGCGCTCCTGGCGATGGCAGTCCTCCATGGGTACTCTGAGGACCAGCGTGTGATCCGCTGGTTCGCAGGAACCGGCATCGCGGGCAAGATCGACATCGCGGGGACGACGCCCTCTTACCTGCTGGTCGAGGACCAGAGCTCGCGAACCGTGCTGCGTACCACCGTGGCATCCGACGGCACTTTCGTAGCGCGGCTCGACTCGGGCGTTTATCGCATCCACCTGCCACAGGACGCGCGATCCGCTCCAGTGTCTGTGCCCCGTGGCCATTGCCTCGACCTCGTGCTGGACTTCAGGTTGCCTTTCGTCGTGCTCGAGATCCCGGGAGAGGGCTGGCCGGTTCCGACGCCGACGACCTGATGCAGATCGCACGTTGGTGCGCCGTGCTGCTGTTCGCGCTGATCGCTCTAGGCGGCATTGACCAAACCCCGCTGCCTGTCGGCCCGAGCTACGAGGTGGTCGCCCCATTGCTGTCGGTCAAGGGGGGTCCCACAAACGCTTGCGACGTTATTCTGCTGTCCTTGCCTCCCGCCGGTTGCAGCGGCGTGCTCCTCCGCCGCGTGGACATCAGCCAGGTCGCCGGTGTCGTTCGGTATCGGAATGGGACGATGGAGACGCCCCCGATGAGGCTGGTCGGCGTTTGGAGCGGGCTGTCCTTGACCCTGACCCAGGTACCTCGGCCCGCCGGCTTTGGCCCGTCAGCGCGGGATACCGCCTGCACTGCCACGTCGCCAGATACCGAGCCGGCGCTTCTGGCTCGGGAGCAGTCCGTCGTCCACGACTGGAGCGCACTTGAAAAGCACGGAATCCTGCTGATGTCAATCTGGCCTTGCGGCGAGGCACTCGACCTGCTGGTGGCAGTCGCGGACGCGCCGGCGATCGGCTACCTGAGGGCCACTTACGGCCCCGTCGAGGTGTTCGGCTGGCTCAGCCCAGTAACCGGTTCGTCCCGCGGCAGGTAGCGCGGCAGGTCGGCGAGCGAGCCCAATCGACGCGACTCCAGGTGGGCGGCTATGCCGTCGTGGATCTCGGCGATGGCACAGGGGTTGACGAAGGTGGCGGTTCCGACCTGGACCGCCGCACAGCCCGCAACCAGGAACTCGAGCGCGTCCTCCGCGCGCATGACGCCGCCCACGCCGATCACCGGTATGCCCACCGCGCGAGCGGCCTGGTGCGCCAGGTGCAGCGCCAGCGGACGGATGGCGGGGCCGGACAGTCCGCCGGTGCGGAAGCTCAGCCTCGGCCTGTATGCATGCAGGTCGATTGACATGCCGACGAACGTGTTGACGGCACAAAGAGCGTCCGCGCCGGCCGACTCGACCGCGCGCGCGATCACGGCGATGTCGGTCACCATCGGCGTGAGCTTCACCCATACCGGAAGCCTCGTCCGCTTGCGCACCTCATCCGTGACGGCGGCGGCGGCCCGTGGGTCGTTGCCGAAGTACAGGCCGCCCTGCTCGACGTTCGGGCAGGAGATGTTGATCTCGAATCCCGCCACGCCCGGGACTCCGTCCAGCCGCGCGGCCAGCTCGCCGTACTCGGACACGGATTCGCCGTTGATGTTGACCAGCACTGGAAAATCCCATGACGCCCATTGCGGCGCGTAGTCGCGTATGAGGGCATCCGCTCCCGGGCCCTGCAGGCCGATGGCGTTCAACATTCCCGACGGCGTCTCGACGATTCGCGGCGGCGGGGTGCCCGCGCGCGGCTGCAGGAAGATTCCCTTCGAGACCATCCCTCCCAGGGCCCGGCGCTCCAGCAGCGGCACCTCGGTGCCGTAGCCGAAGGTTCCAGACGCCGCCAGGACCGGCCCGCGCAGCTCGACCCCGCCCACGGTCAAGCCCATGTCGACCGTCATGCGGTGGCCGTGACCGCATACGGCAGGTGCGCCGGGAGGGCCGCCCAGTCGACATCTGCGGCTCGATAGACCGGGCCCTCCTTGCACGCGCGGTCATAACCGCCACGCACCAGGGGCACGGCGCAGCCAAGACACACGCCGGTGCCGCAGCCCATGTAGGTCTCGACCGCGACCTGGGCGTCGGGCCAGCGTTCGGCGGCGGCGGCCAGCATCCGGTTGGGCCCGCAGGCGAGGATCAGGTCTCCATCGGGGGCTGCAGCGACTGCCGTGCCCGCAAACCCGCGCGAGCCGTCGTCGGTGGCCCAGATCACGGCGTCGCCTTCGGTCTCAGAGCAGAGGTCCTCGCTGGCGCGAGCGCCGTGCACCCACGTCACGCGCATTCCAAGAGCCCGCGCCTCCCCGGCCGCCAGCGGCATCGGCGCCACGCCGAGCCCTCCGCTGACCAGCACCACAGAGCCTGGTCCGGGCCCAAGGTCGAAACCCCGTCCCAGCGGCCCAAGGCAGCTGACCAGGTCCCCCGGCCTCATGGCGAGAAGCTGCGTGGTCCCCACACCGACCGCCTTGAGAACGACCTCGATTCGCTCGCCGTCCACTCGATACACGGAGAACGGTCTGCGCAGAAACGATCCGGGCAACCCGAGGTTGACGAACTGACCGGCACGCACCGTGGCCGCGATCTCGGGCGCCTGGATGGAGACGACCACCATGCCGCGCGCCACCTCGCGCTTCGCGGTGATGGGTGCGCTAAGCAGGAACACCTTGCCGCCACTCCACCAGGGTGCGCACCTCGATCTCGTGCGCGCCGCCCGCTTCGGACGCCTGCGGCCTGCCGGCCTCGCTCTCGAGCAGCGCGGCGGCGGTGTCGAGCGAGGTCAGGCAGGGGATGCGCCGCTCAACCGCGGCGCGCCGGATCTCGAATCCATCCTTGAAAACGGGCCCGCCCGCCTCGGCTGAGTCCGCGTAGATGTTCGACATCGTGTTGATGACAAGATCGACCTCGCCGCCGGTGATGACATCCAGCACCGTGGGGCCCTCCTCACCGATCTTGGCCACCACC